>LNFL01000083.1 GCA_001464275.1 Actinobacteria bacterium Ga0077560
CAGCGCCGACGCCAGATCTGGGCCCTGGTCATCACCGGACTCGCCCTGTTCATGGTCGTCCTCGACAACCTGGTGGTCACCTCCGCTCTGCCGGTCATCTCGAGGGGTGCCGCTCAGGTCGACAGCTGCCTGATCTAGGTCCCGACCGTCGCGGCACCCCTCGACAGGACCGACCTCGGCATGTCCGTCGACACGCTCGGCTGGGTGGTGAACGCCTACACGCTGGCGTTCGCCGTCCTCCTGCTCACCGGTGCGGCGCTGGGCGACCGCCTGGGCCGCCGACGGGTGTTCGCCGCCGGCATCCTGCTGTTCTCGGCCGCGTCCGCCGGCTGTGCCCTGGCCGATTCGACCGAGATGCTGATCGGGTTCCGTGCACTCCAGGGCGCCGGCGCCGCCATGGTGATGCCGCTCTCGCTCACCCTGCTCACCGACGCCTTCCCGCCCGGCAAGCGCGGCCTGGCCCTCGGGATCTGGTCCGGCATCAGCGGGCTGGGCGTCGCCGCCGGCCCGGTCATCGGCGGCGCCGTCGTGGACGGCATCTCCTGGCACTGGATCTTCTGGCCCAACGTGCCGCTCGGCATCGCCTGCGCCGTGCTGGCGGTCCGCCACATGAGTGAGTCGCGCGGCGTCGCCCGCCGCCTCGACCCGGCCGGCATGGCGCTGGCCGGCGGCGGCCTGCTGGGCATCGTGTGGGGGCTCGTGCGCGGCAACGAGCAGGGGTGGACCTCACCGGAGATCCTGCTGGCCCTGAGCCTCGGCACGCTCCTGCTCGCCGCGTTCGTGGCGTGGCAGGCGCGGTCCGCCGAGCCGATGCTGCCGCTCGGCATGTTCCGCAGCCGCGGCTTCACCGTCGCCAACGTGGTCTCGGTGGCGATGTACTTCGGGATGTTCGGGGCGATCTTCTTCCTGGCCCAGTTCCTGCAGACCGTGCAGGGCCACAGCCCGCTGCGGGCCGGGCTGATGATCCTGCCCTGGACCGTCATGCCGATGTTCGTGGCGCCCATCGCGGGTGCCCTGTCGGACCGCATCGGGGCCCGACCGCTCATGGTGGGCGGCCTGGCGCTGCAGGCCGCGGCGCTGGCCTGGCTGGCGCTCGCCAGCACCCCGGACGTCGGCTACGCCGCCCTGTTCGTCCCGTTCGCCATGGCCGGCGCGGGGATGGCGCTGGTGTTCCCGCCGGTCGCCAACCTGCTGGTGGCATCCGTGCCGGAGTCCCGCATCGGCGTCGCGTCCGGCGCGAACAACACCATGCGCGAGGTGGGCGGCGCGATGGGCATCGCGGTGATGACCGCGGTCTTCACCGCACGCGGCTCGTACGAGAGCCCGCAGGCGTACGTCGACGGCCTCACGCCGGCGGTGCTGGTGGGTGCCGCGGCGGTCGCGGTGGGCGCGGTGCTGGCCCTGTGGGTCCCCGCGCGCCGACGCGGCGCGGCGAACCCGGCGGCGGTGGCCTCGGCCACCGCCGCCTGATCCGGGGCGCTACGCGGCCTTGCGGCTCCGGAGCTTGGCCTCGCCGTCGTTGACGCCGCGGTCGGGCTCCACCGTGACCTTCTTGGCCACGTACTCCTCGATCTCGAGCACCCTGGCGCGGCCGTCCTCATTCAGGAGCTCGGCCGCCCGGGGGCTCACGCGCACGACGACGGCGTCCTCCGACGCCTCGGCGGCCACGCGGGACACCGCCCGGCAGGTGTCGATGGCCACGGTCTCGTCCGACAGGACGTAGCCGAAGCCCTCGCAGTGGCTGCACATCTCGGTCATGACCTCGCGCGGCCCGTCGCTGATGTTCTGGCGGGTCATCTCCACCAGGCCCAGCGGCGAGATGTCCGCCACGAAGGTCCGGGTGCGGTCGCGCTCCAGCGCCGCCTCCAGCGCGGCCTTCACGGCCCTGCGGTTGGGGGCGTCGCTCATGTCGATGAAGTCGATGATCACGATGCCGCCGATGTCCCGCAGCCGCAGCTGGCGCACCGCCTCGGCCGCCGCCTCCAGGTTGGTCTTGGTGGCGGTGTCCTCCAGGCGGTTCCCCCCGCGGCCCACGTTGCCGCCGGAGTTGACGTCGATGACCGTCATGGCCTCGGTGTCGTCGATGATGAGGTAGCCACCCGAGGGCAGCGGCACCCGGCGCTCCAGCGTCGAGCGGATCGACTTCTCCGCGCCGTACGCGGTGAGCAGCGGCTGGTCGCCCTCGTACAGCGTCACCTTCGACGCCATCGCCGGGGAGGTGCGCTTGAGGAAGCTCAGGATCCGCTCGTGCTGGCCCGGCTCGTCGACGATGACCTCGTCCACGTGCTTGTTGAGCAGGTCGCGGATGACCTTCAGCGAGACATCGGCCTCGCTGTAGAGCAGCGTGGGGGCCTTCACCTGCCCGCCGCGCTGGTTCAGCGCCGCCCACAGGCGCTTGAGCGCCTGGTAGTCGCGGGCGATGTCCTCGGCGGACGCGCCGGCCGCGGCGGTGCGGACGATGAGCCCGCCCTCCAGCGGCAGGGCCCCGCAGATCTTGCGCAGGCGCTTGCGCTCGTCGTCGAGCAGCTTGCGGCTCACGCCGACGCCGTCGCCGAACGGCACGTAGACCACGAACCGGCCGGCCAGGGACAGCTGCATCGTGAGGCGGCAGCCCTTGGTGCCCATCGGGTCCTTGGTGGCCTGCACCAGCACCTCGTCGCCCTTCTTGAGCAGCTCGGCGATCTGGCGCTTGTGCTTGGGCACCCCCATGGCGACGACCTCGTCGACGTGGAGGAACCCGCTCTTGGGGAGGCCGACGTCGATGAACGCCGCCTCCATGCCGGCGAGGACGTTCCCCACGCGGCCCTTCCAGACGTGGCCGACGACGGATCGCCGTCCACGCCGCTCGATGTAGACCTCCGCCGTGCGCCCGTCCTCGAGGATCGCGACGCGCGTCTCCCACGGGTCGACGGAAACCAGGATCTTGGTGTTCAGCGCTCCTCCTGTACGGGGTCATGCCCGGCGGGTGCGAGGCGGCGTGCGCCCGCGGCAACCCCCCTGGTGACGGTGTAGGCCAACCCACCACGGACCGCGGTCTCAGCGGAGGGTACGGCGGTGATCAGACGACGCGCGGTTGCGCGCCACAACGGTGCGGCCACCGCGATGCCCGCCACCTGGCCCGCGCTGCGGGCATCGGGGCGGCCACCGGAGAGGCCGGTGAGGTCGGACGCCAGGCGAGCCTGGATGACGGTGAGCAGCGGCATCGCGGCCCCGGAGATCCCGGGCGTGGATGCCACCACGGCGGCGCGGCGGGCCGCGCGGCGTTCGAGACCGCGCGCCACCTCGTCGCGAAGTGGGGCGTGACGGCGGCCGGCCGCGACGGCGCGGGCCGCGAGCCCGCGGACGACGGCGGCGCGCAGGGCGTCCCGTCCCGCGGCGTCCAGCGCGTCGACGTGCAGGATCACCGACATCTCCACGTCGGGGTCGGCGAGCAGGGCGCGCTCGGCACGACGGCGCTGCACGGGGGTGCCGAGGAGCGCGACGACGGCGTCGCCGCCCTTCCGGCGGTGCTCGCCCACGACCGGGGCGATGTGGGCGGCGTTGCCGCCCGGTGCGACGACGGCGACCAGCATGTCGTCGGGGGTCGGCGTGCCGATCCGGCCGCCCAGGGCGGCGGCGGCATCGCCTGCGAGGCCGGCGTCGCCGGCGTCCACCACGACCACCTCGACATCCTTGTCGGCGGCCAGGGCGGACAGGCCCATCGCCATCGCCAGGGGCTTGGCGGCGCGGAACCCGCGTTTGATCAGGGGCACGAAGGTGTCGTCTCGGTTACAGGCCCGCGCGACGGCGGTGGATGGAGAGGAGGATGCCGATGGCGGCCACGTTGGTCACGGTGTGGCTGCCGCCGTAGCTCACGAACGGGAGCGGGATGCCCGTGATGGGCATGAGCCCGATGTTCATCCCCACGTTCTGGAAGAGCTGGAACATGATCATGGCACCGATTGCCCCCGCCACGATCTGCTCGAACTGTGTCGCGGCCCGCGCGGTGAGCCGCAGGATGCGCCAGAGGATCACCCCGAACAGCATCAGGACCCCCGCGGCGCCCACGAAGCCGTACATCTCGGCGATCACCGCGAAGATGAAGTCGGTGTGGTGCTCGGGCAGGAAGTCGTTGATGGTCTGGGTGGCGTTCTCCGGGCCCTTGCCCACCGCCCCGCCGGACCCGATGGCCGTCTTGCTCTGGTCGAGCTGGTAGCCGGCCGTGCCGCTGTCGCGGTCCCCGGTCACGAACGCCGTGAGGCGCTCCACCTGGTAGTCCTTGAGCACGGTCACCCCGGCCGCGGGAAGGACGGCCAGCACCATCACGATGGCGGCCACCAGGATGGCGCCGGCCGTCGCGAAGTGCGTCCAGGGGGCGCCCGCCAGGAACAGCACGGCGGCGAGGATGGCGCCGTAGACCAGGGACGTGCCGAGGTCGGGCTGCAGGAACACCACGGTCGCGGGGGCGGCGGCCACGGCGGTGAGGAACAGGGTGGTGCGCCGGGAGGTGATCTCCGGCATGCGCTCCACGGCGAGCGCCGCGAGCACCAGGATCATCACCACCTTGCCCATCTCCGAGGGCTGCAGGTTGAACGGCCCCAGGTCGATCCAGGCGTTCGCGCCCTTGATGGTGGTGCCCAGCACGAACACCACGGCCAGCGCGCCCAGCAGCCCGCCAAGCAGGACCCACGACATGTTCTGCAGCCGGGTGATATCGAACGACGCCAGCACCACGCCGCCGATGAGGGCGCCGATCGTGAACAGCACCTGACGGTCGGTGAAGAAGTTGGGGCTGCCCGGCACGTCGTTCACCGTGGCCGCGTCGATGACGTGCACGCTGAAGACCAGCAGCAGGCCCACGGCCGCGAGCAGGATCCAGTCCATGCTCAGCAGCGCCGCGCGGACGCGGTCGCCCATCCCCTCCCGGGGTGCGGTTGGCGTGGCGAGGGTGGTCAGTTCGATTCCTTCACGAGCGGCACACCGCAGAGGTCGGCCGTGAACCGGGTTGCGCTGTACGCCGCGATCGTACGGCACACGGCGGGCGCGGCGTTGGTGGCGCCCGTTCCGCCGTGCTCCACCACCACCGCGACCACGATCTTCGGGTTGTCGGCGGGGGCGTAGCCGACGAACCAGGCGTGGTCGGGCTCGCCCTTGATGCCGGGCTCGGCGGTGCCGGTCTTGCCGGCGATCAGCGGTCCGCCGGCCTGCCGCACCGGTGCGAACACCCCGTAGGCGGTGCCGTTGCCGCCGGTGGCCGCCAGCTTGAGGCCCTCCCGCACCGGGGTGAGGGCCCGGGGCGGCAGGTCGATGGTGGTCGCCGGACGGGCCGCCGACACCCGGCGCACCACGCGCCCGGATTGGTCGGTGAGGTCCTTCGCCACCACGGGCGACAAGACCTTGCCGCCGTTGGCGATCGCCGAGTAGGCCAGCGCCATCTGCAGGGGGTTCGTCTCGAGGTTGCCCTGGCCCACGGTCATGTTGACCTCGTCACCCGGCAGCCAGACGGCCTGATCGGGGTCGATGGTCTTGAAGTGGTTGACCTTCCACTGCGGGTCGGGCACGCGCCCCTGGATCTCACCCGGCAGGTCGATGCGCGTGGGCACGCCGATTCCGAACTTGCGCGCCCACACGGACTGCTCTCCCTGGCGCTTCAGATAGAGCTCGTAGCCCACCTGGTAGAAGTAGGTGTCGCTGGACACCTCCAGCGCCGTCGGCAGCGTGATCTCCCCGTGGAACTGCTTCTGGAAGTTCGGGAAGATGGTGTCGCGGATCTTGATCTCCGACGGGCTGTCGATGAGCTCCGTCGGTGACAGCACCCCGAGCTCCTGGGAGCTCAACGCCGTGATGGCCTTGAAGGTGGAGCCCGGGGGGAACCGCGCGGCGATCGCGCGGTCCAGCAGCGGGGTGAACCGGTCGGTGTTGTAGCGGCGCAGCAGCCGGTTCTTCTGACGCGCGAAGGCGTTGGGGTCGTAGGTGGGGTACGAGGCCATCGCCAGGATCTCGCCGGTGTTCGGATCGATCGCGACGCCCGCGGCGCCCTCGGCGGTGCCGGACAGCTTCACCCGCGCCTGCAGCTGGGCCTCCAGGGCCCGCTGGGTGGGGATGTCGATCGTGAGCCGCAGATTCTTGCCCTGCACCGGCGGACGGGTGCTGAACTCCCGGCCCACCTGCTCGCCGAAGGCGTCCACCTCCACGCGGCGCTGGCCGCTGACGCCCTTGAGGTACTCCTCGTACTCGGCCTCCACCCCGTCCTTGCCCACGCGCTCGGTGCCGTCGTAGCCGCGGGCGACGTAGTCCTCGTACTGGTTCTCGAAGATCGGTCCCGTGTAGCCCAGGATGTGCGCGGCCAGCGTGCCCTCCGGGTACTCCCGCACGAAGGCGTCCTGCAGCTCCACGCCGGGGTAGTTGCGGATGCGCTCCGCGATGGGGATGGCCACGCCGGCCGGGACGTCGCGGGCCAGGATGACCGGCTGGTAGGGGTAGTTCAGCTCGCCGCGCCGCATCTTGGCCAGCAGGCTGTAGCGGGTGACGCCGAGGGTGTCGGCAAGCCGTCCCATGACGAGCTTGCGGCGGTCGCCCACCAGCTCCTTGGGGTACGCCACGATGTTGGTGCTGGGGCTGTTCTGCGCAAGCACGACCTTGCCGGTGCGGTCGGTGATGACCCCGCGCGGCGCCTCGGTGACGATGGTGCGCAGGATGTTGTCGTTGGCGCGCTGGGCGTAGGCCTGCCCGCCGATGACCTGCAGGAACCACAGGCGCACCACCAGGACGCCGACCATCCCGATGGCGATCACGCCCAGCACCGCGATGCGGAAGGCCGTACGCGGGGTGAGCGGCCGTTGCGGGCGCCGCCCGCCGCCGCCGGGGCCGCCGGATCCGCCGGGGCGCGGGGTGATCATGGTGCTCATCGGGTCTGCCCCAGCTGGAAGGGCTCGGTGAGGCGCGGCTCACCCAGCAGGCGGCGCACGATGAGCAGTACCGGGGCGGCGATGAGCCCGGTCAGGACGATCGAGGGCACCAGCACCCGCGCCGTGAAGTTGGCCGCGAACACCGGTGTGCCCAGCATGAGCTGCACCGCGGCGTAGCCCAGCTGCACGAACGCCGCACCCGCCATCGCCATCACGATGGGCGGCAGCACGTGGACCGACTCCTCACGCTCGCAGTATCCCCCGGCCCAGGCCCCGAGCGCGAGGTACAGCAGCGCCAGCACCCCCAGCGTCCCGATGGGCGCCGTGAGCTCCACCAGCAGGCCGCCGGCCGCTCCGGCGACGCCGCCCACCATCGGGCCGCGCAGGACGGCGACGGTGACCACCAGGCAGGCCATGAGGTCCGGGATCCCGTCGGCGATCCGCATGAACGGCATCAGCGCGACCTGGAGGATGACCCCCAGCAGGATCATCGCGCCGACGGCCCACAGGGCCCGCCCCTGCTGGGGCTGGGCCGGCTGGGGCGATGATCCGCCGCCCGAGACGATCAGCGATGGCGGGTTGGTGCTCACGGCGACTCCGCCCGGCGGATGGCCTCGTCGCTCGTCGGCGCGAGCACCACCACGTAGGCCAGCTCGCGCGGGTTCACGAACGCCGCGACCTGGACCTTCTGCACGATGTCGGTGTCACGGCCGCCGGCCCCGCGGACCAGGCCGATCGGGATGCCGCGCGGGTACACCGACGGCGTCCGCAGGCCGGAGAAGCCCGCGGTGAACACCGGCTGGTTCTCGGCCACCGGCCGGTCGGCCGGGATCCCGGTGACCTGCAGCTGGTTGGGGCCGCTGGGCGACAGGATGCCCCGGGCGCCGTCCGCGCCCTCGATGGTGACGCCGATGCTGGTGCGCGGCTCGCTGATGAACGTGACCACCGATGAGTTGGGGTACACCTCGGTGACGAGGCCCACCAGCCCCTCCGCGTCGCCGCGCGCCATCACCGGCGAGTTCACCCGAATGCCGTCGCTGCGCCCGCGGTTGAGCCGCGCCCGGTGGTACCAGGGCTGGGTCGAGAGCCCGATGATGCTGGCCGGCACCTGGGTGTAGTCCGACCGGAAGTCGTCGCCGATCCCCGCGATGGCCTTGATGCGGTTGCTGTCGGCCGCGTCGAACTGCTGCTGCACCAGCAGCGTGCGCAGCCGCCGGTTCTCGGCCTCCAGCTGCGCGGCCCGGTCGCGGGCGTCCACCAGCGAGGTGCTCCAGCCCCAGGCGTCGCGCAACGGCTGGATGGCACGGGTCGTGCCGCCCTGGATGGGGGCGATCACGGCGCCCACCGCGCCCTGCAGGCCGTGCAGGGGACCGCCCTCGCCCTCGGTCGAGTAGGCCGTGAACAACAACAGGCAGCCCACCACGAGCGCGGCGAGGAATCCCCGCCTGACGTTCGAGCGTCGCTTCGCGAGCGGCGTGCTCTGCTGGGTCCCCATCGAGCGCGGCCCCTTCCGCTGGGGGGTCAGTACCGGCGCCGCTGGCGCCCCTTGCTCGTCTTGCGCATCACCTCGAACTCCTCGAGGGAGCGCCCGGACCCCACCGCCACGCACGTGAGCGGGGACTCCGCCACGTGGATGGGCATCTCCGTCTCACGCCGCAGGCGCTCGTCCAGGCCCTGCAGCAGCGCGCCGCCGCCGGCGAGCATGATGCCCCGGTCCATGATGTCCGAGGCCAGCTCCGGCGGGGTCTTGTCCAGGGTGCTCTTCACGGCGTCCACGATCTGGCTCACCGGCTCGTCGAGCGCCTCCCGGACCTCCTCGGAGCTCAGCACCACGGTCTTGGGAAGGCCGGTGATCATGTCGCGCCCGCGGATCTCCGCCTGCACCTCCTCGCGCAGCGGGTACGCGGACCCGATCTCCAGCTTCACCTCCTCCGCGGTCTGGCTGCCGATCATCAGCTTGTACTCCCGTTTGACCCAGGCGATGACCGCCTCGTCCATCTCGTCCCCGCCGACCCGGATCGACTGGGCCACCACGATGCCGCCGAGGGAGATCACCGCCACCTCGGTGGTGCCGCCCCCGATGTCCACGATCATGTTCCCGGTGGGCTCCGCGACGGGCAGTCCGGCCCCGATCGCCGCGGCCATCGGCTCCTCGATGAGGTATGCCTGACGGGCCCCGGCGGAGAGCGTGGCCTCCTCCACCGCGCGCTTCTCCACGCCGGTGACGCCGGACGGTACGCACACCACCACCCGGGGATGCGCCCAGCGGTTCTGGTGCACCTTCTGGATGAAGTGCCGGAGCATCTGCTCGGTCACGTCGAAGTCGGCGATCACGCCGTCCTTGAGCGGCCGGATCGCGGTGATGGTGCCGGGCGTCCGGCCCAGCATCCGCTTCGCCTCGATGCCGACGGCGTGGACTTCGCTGGTGCGCTGGTCGATGGCGACCACCGACGGCTCCGACAGGACGATTCCTCGTCCCCGGACGTACACCAGGGTGTTCGCGGTGCCGAGGTCGACGGCCATGTCACGGCCGCCGAACCCGGTCAGGTAGCTCCAGAACCCGATCGGAATGCTCCTTGCTTGCCGCCGCGGGGGGCGGCGTTGGGCGCGAGACAGGGGGCGATACTAACCGACCCCCGGCGGCCGTCCCCGGTCCGCGTTCTGCCTGCATGCGCCGTTGCAGGGGCCACCGTAGCGGGGTGACGGGGGCCCGTGCCACCCCCCGTCGTCCAGGACCGGCCCGCGGGGGCGCATCGGCACGTTCCCCGGGGACGCGGCGGCGAAGGTCCGCTACCCTCGTGGATCGATGTCGCCACTGTTCGCCGACGACAACTCCTCCTACCGACGCCAGATGCGCAAGCAGGAGGCCGAGACCAAGCGCCGCGAGCTGCGGCGAGAGGAGATCCTGGAGACCCTCCGGCGCCTGCGGGACAAGGCCGCCGACCCCGCGGAGCTGGCCGCGGAGGAGCGGGCCCGGCGCCACAAGGAGATGCTGGAGCGCTACCCGCCGCTGTTCTGAACCGCGAAACGATGGTTTCGCGTGTCAGCCGGCCAGGCGCCGGTCCAGCCCGGTGATCTCGAGCGCCCGGCGCGCCATGCCGTCCCGCGGCGGCCGGATGGTGACGCTGACACCCGTCGCGTCTGCGGTGTTCCGGATGTCGAGCAGCATCCGCAGGCCGGCGCTGTCCAGGTAGGCGACCGGCCCCAGATCGAGCGTCCACCTCCCGGCTCCCGCGGCCGCCGCCCACACGGACTCCTCGACGGCGGCCACGACGGACTGGTCGACATCCCCGGTGAGGGTCACCACCGGAGCGCCGTCACCGGCGTCACGCACCGACACGCCGTGCACGGTCAGTCCGCCGGCGCGGCCGTGACGTCACGCCGCATCGTCAGGACGGTGCCGTGGTCGTGCCCCAGCGCGGCCTCGTGGGTGAGCGCCGAGATCATCCGCAGGCCGTAGCCGCGGTTCGCGGTGGGCACCGGCGGCCGCCAGCGCCCGTTGTCGCGCACGCTGATGACCGCATCGCCGTCCTCGAAGCGGCACTCCAGCTCGAGGGGCTCGTCGGGGTCCCCCGCGGCGTGCTCCACCGCGTTGGCGAGCGCCTCCCCCACGGCGATCACCAGGTCGTCCACCACGTCGGCCGCCACCCCGGCGCCCTCCAGCCACCCGCGCACCCGCGCGCGGGCCCCGGAGAGCGCCTCGTACCGCACCGGGACGCGCACGAGCATCGGCCGGTCGTCGCCGGCCCCCGGGGGCGCGGCCGCCACCCCCGCGCCGTCGAGGCGCAGCGCGAGGATGGCCACGTCGTCCAGCAGCGGCGCGCCGCTCTGGAACTCGTGCACCGACCCCTCCAGCGCCCGCACCAGCTCCGCCGCGGAGCCGCCCGCCGCGCGGCGCAGCACCCGTGACAGGCGGCGCTCCCCGAAGAACAGGCCGTGGCGGCGCGCCTCGGTGACGCCGTCGGTGTAGAGCACCACGGTGTCGCCCGGCTCCAGCTCCCCCTGCCAGCCGGTGCCCCGCCACACCGGGTCGATGCCCAGCAACCCGCCCCGCACCGGCAGGGGCTCCACCGTGCCCCGGGCGCGCACCGTCACCGGCGGCACGTGGGCGGCGTTGGCGACACTCACCAGGGCGCCGCCGCCGGCCACGGGCCGGACAC
>LNFL01000084.1 GCA_001464275.1 Actinobacteria bacterium Ga0077560
CAGCTCGGGCGCGATGCGCAGGAACATGTCCTGGTCGAGCTCGTTGTGGTGGGTCACGAACGGCCGGGCCGCGGCGCCGCCGTACATCGGCTGCAGCACGGGCGTCTCGACCTCGATGAAGCCGCGGTCGTCCAGGAAGCGGCGGACCGCCGTGATCGTGCGGGCCCGGACGGTGAAGGTCCGGCGGACCTCCTCGCTGCTCAGCAGGTCCAGGTACCGCTGGCGGTAGCGGGTCTCGGGGTCGCGCAGCCCGGCGTGCTTGTCGGGCGGCGGCCGCAGGGACTTGGCCAGCAGCGTCCACCCGGTGACGGCGATGGAGAGCTCACCGCGCTTGGTCCGGGCCACGGGCCCCTCGACGCCCAGCAGGTCGCCCAGGTCCAGGTCGAGCAGGCGCCCCATCGCCTCCTCGCCGAGGCGGTCGATGGAGGCCCACACCTGGATCTTGCCGTCGCGGTCCTCGACGTCCAGGAACGCCACCTTGCCCTGACCGCGGCGCGCGGTGAGGCGCCCGGCCACACGGACGGACTCGGTGCCCTCCTGGCCGGGCTCCAGGGACTCGTGGGCCGCGCGGACCTCGGTGATCGCCGAACGACCCGGGAACTCACGGGGGAACGGGTCGATGCCCGCCTCCCTCAGGGAGGCGGCCTTCGCCCTCCGCTCCGCGACGAGGCGCTCGAGACCGCCCGCCGGCTCCTGCGGGTCCACGGTCCCGGCGCCGGGGTCAGCTGGAGGCACCCGCGCTGATCTTCACGATCTGGTACTCGATGGCGCCGCGAGGGGCGGGCACGTTGACCTTCTCGCCCTTCTTGCGGCCCAGCAGCGCCTTGCCGACCGGGCTCTCGCTGGAGAGCCGGCGGTTGCGCGGGTCGGCCTCGGTGGAGCCGACGATCGAGTACTCGACCTCTTCCTTGCTCTTGGTGTTCTTGAGGGTCACCCGGGCGCCGATCGAGACCGTGTCGGTCGCGATGTGCTCGGTGTCGACGACCCGCGCGTTGCGGAGCTTCTGCTCCAGCATCTGGATGCGGCTCTCGACCTGTGCCTGCTCGTTCTTGGCGTCGTCGTACTCCGAGTTCTCGGAGATGTCGCCGAACTC
Source organism: Actinobacteria bacterium Ga0077560 (assembly GCA_001464275.1). Lineage (GTDB taxonomy): Bacteria > Actinomycetota > Thermoleophilia > Miltoncostaeales > Miltoncostaeaceae. The sequence goes on from LNFL01000084.1 coordinate 1,094, forward strand.
ACGAGCCTCCTTGATGCGCTCGGCGACCTCGCGGCGCTTCACGGTGGAGAGATGCTCGATCTCTTCCTTGAGCTTGCGGTAGCCCTCTTCGGTGAGGATGACTTCGCGATCCATCGACAGACGTCTCCTTCAGTCAGGAGCGGATGGTGGGAGCTTCGGGGCCGGAGCCCTGGGTCCGGGGCGGGCGCGAGCGGCGCAGTACGCTAGTTGAGCCGATCTGCGCTTGCAAGCGGCCGGGATCCTGCCAGGTCTCGCAGACGTCCGAGCGCCTCGTCCAGGTCCTCCAGGGTCATGAGGGCCGCGACATCGGCCTGGGCGACGGGTTCCCCCGCCAGATACCAGGGGTAGAACTTTCGCATGAAGTGCATCGCGCGGCGGTCGCCGAGGACCCTCCGGGCGTCGTCGGCGAAGGCCGCGATCTCCTCGACCACCCCCGGCAGGTCCGGCCGGGTGCTGGGCAGGCCGGTCGCCATCGCGCGGAAGATCCAGGGGTTCCCGAGGGCGCCCCGGCCGATCATCACGGCGGCGCAGCCGGTCTGCTCCATCACCTCGCGGGCCCGGCGCGCGGTGATGATGTCGCCGCTGGCCATCACCGGGATCGCGACGGCGGCCACGACATCCGCCGTGAACGCGTGGTCGGCCACCCCGCGGTACTCCTCGGCGGCGGCGCGGGGGTGGAAGGCGATCGCCGCGGCACCGGCGGCCTCGAAGCGGCGCGCGGCCTCCACCGGACGGGCGTCGGCGGGGGTGACGCCGCGGCGCATCTTCACCGTCACCGGGATGCGGACCGCCGCGGTCATCGCCGCCACGATCCGCTCGGCCAGCGGCAGGTCGGCCAGCAGCGACGAGCCGGCGCCGGTCTTGCAGACCTTCGCGACCGGGCAGCCCATGTTGATGTCCACCATCCGCGCGCCGGCCTCCTGCGCGGCCACCGCGGCCTCGGCCATCGCCGACGGGTCGCTGCCGAACAGCTGGATGCCGGTCACGGTCTCCCGCGGGTCGATCGCCAGCATGTCCAGCGTGCGTCGGTTGCCGTGCCGCACGCCCATGCTGGCCACCATCTCCGACACCGCCATGCCGGCGCCGTGCCGCTGGGCCTGGAGCCGGAACGGCCAGTTGGCGATGCCCGCCAGCGGCGCCTGCACCACGCGGTTCGAGATCACCACGTCGCCGATCGTGAACGGCCGGGCCAGGGGCCAGCCCTCCACGGCCTCGGGGGCGTCCTCCGGTGGCCCCACCCGCTCCGCGACCACCCCTCGCATGCGCTTCTTCACGATCGTCCCCCCGCGGCGGCGTTCATCTCGTAGATCAGGCGCAGGCCGTCGAGGGTGAGCATGGGGTCATGGTGCTCGATCTCCTCCGACAGGGCGCACACCACGGGCGCGAGCCCGCCGGTTGCGACCACGACGGCCGTCTCCCCCAGCTCCTGCTGGATGCGGGCCACCAGGCCATCCACCATCGCCACCGTGCCCAGGATGAGGCCCGAGCGCATGCTCTCGACGGTGGAGCGGCCGATCACCCGGGTGGGCGGCCGCAGCTCCACGCCGGCCAGCCGCGCGGCGCGGGAGGTGAGGGCCTCCATCGAGGTCTCCACCCCGGGCGCGATGATCCCGCCCAGGTACTCCCCGTCCTCGGAGACCACGTCGAACGTCGTGGCGGTGCCGAAGTCGACGACGATGCACGGCCCGCCGTAGCGCCGGTGCGCGGCGACGGAGTTCACCAGGCGGTCGGCGCCCAGCTCGCGCGGGTTGTCGATCACCACGGGCATGCCGGTGCGGATCCCCGGCCCCACCACCAGGGCGGGACGGTCCATGTAGCGCGCGCCCAGCTCCTGGTAGCCGGCCGTGAGCGCCGGCACCACCGACGCCACGATCATGGCGTCCAGGCCGTCCAGCCCGCCGCCGCGCAGGCGCAGGATCTGGTCGTGCGCGGCCGCCAGCTCGTCCGGCGTCGCGCCGCGCTCGGTCGAGATGCGCCATTCGTGCAGCAGCTCGTCGCCCTGGAAGACGCCCGCCAGGGTGTGTGTGTTGCCGACGTCGATCGCCAGCAGGGCGGCCCCCACCCGGACCCCTACGTCGCGGCGGGCAGCTCGGTGTCGCCCGTCCGGAGGATCTCGATGGTGACGTCCTGCGTGGTGTCGATCTCGACCCGCGGGATGATCCGCGAGGGCCGGTTCTTGTCCCACACCCAGACGTCCTCCATCACGATGTGGAAGAACGGGTAGGCCTGCTGGGGGGTGAACGTCCGCTCGACGTGGTTGCACAGGTACGTCGCCTCCTGCGTGAGCACGCAGTAGGCGAACAGGGGGTACACGTCGGCGTATTCGCGCTTGAGCCGCAGCTCGAGCTCGGCGTCGTACTCCTCGAGCTCTTCGGTGTGCGACATCTCGGCTCCTCGGCAGGGCGTCGGACGCGGGATTCTAGCCCAGGGCGCCGTCCGGCCACCGGATCGCGTCCTGAGCGGCGACCTCGGGTTCGGCGGCCGCATCCCGCAGCGTCGGGCCGTCCGGGAGGGCCAGCTCGGGATCCAGGTCCAGGACCGGCTGCAGCGCGAAGCGCCGCTCCACGAGGCGCGGGTGCGGCAGCTCCAGCGCCTCGTCGCGCCAGACCCCGCCGTCCCACACCAGCAGGTCGCAGTCGGCGGGCCGGGGGCCGAATCGCACCCCGGCGCCCGTGCGCCCCATCCGGCGCTCGGCCCGCTTGGCGGCGTCGAGCATCGCCCGCGGCGCCAGGGGCGTCCGCACCCTCACCGCGCCGTTCAGGAAGGCCGGCTGGTCGGTGATCTCCCGCGGCGCGGTCTCGTACAGGGGGCTCACCCCGGTGACGGTGACGCCGGCGTCGCGCAGGGCGTCGACGATGCCCTGCAGGTTGGCCAGGCGGTCGCCCTGGTTCGATCCCAGGCCGAGCCAGTAGACGTGCTCGCGCGCCCGCTCCAGGCGCACCGCGGTGTGCTCCAGGACGTGCGGCAGGGCCACGTGGGGCTTGCGCACGGTCACCGCCACCTCGCAGGCCAGCGGCTCGGCCAGGCAGCGGTCGGCGATCCGGCCGGCCAGATGCTCCAGCAGATCGCACGGCGGGCCCGCCACGATCGCCGCGACCTCGTCGGCGAGGGCCGCGTAGTCCACCGTGTCGGAGATGTGGTCGGTCCCCACGCCGGGACACGCCAGCAGCGTGAGCTCCACGTCCACCACGAACCGCTGGCCCAGCTCGCGCTCGGAGGCGAACACGCCGTGGCGCCCGAACACCTCCAGGCCGGCGATCACGATCGTCACCCGGTCAGGCACCGCGGGCGGCCTCCACCGCCGACCACACCCGCAGGGCGTCCACCGTGTCCTGCACGTCGTGCACCCGCACCACGGCCGCCCCGCCCGCCACCGCCGCCAGGGCGGCCGCCAGGCTCCCCGCCAGGCGCCCCTCCAGCGGCCGGCCGGTGATGAGCCCGATCATGCCCTTCCGGGACGCTCCCACCAGCACCGGACGGCCCAGGGCGGCGAGCGCGGGCAGGCCGGCCAGCAGCGCCAGGTTGTGCTCCAGCGTCTTGCCGAAGCCGATGCCCGGGTCCAGCAGCAGGCGGTCCTCCGGCACTCCGGCGCGCACCGCCGCGTCCATGCGCTCCTCCAGGAACGCGCGGACCTCCGACACCACGTCGGCGTAGACCGGCCGGTCCTGCATGTCCCGCGGCTGCCCGCGCATGTGCATGAGGCACACGGCCGTCCCGCGGTCTGCCGCCATCGGCAGCAGCTCGGGGTCCTCGCGGCCGGCGCTCACGTCGTTCACCAGCACGGCGCCGGCGTCCACCGCGGCGGCGGCCACCCGCGCGTGGGTGGTGTCGATCGAGATCGCGGCGCCGGGAGGCCGCGCGCGCAGGTCCTCCAGCAGGGGCGCCAGGCGCCGCAGCTGCTCGGCGGCCGGGACGCGCTCGGCGCCGGGGCGGGTGCTCTCGGCCCCGATGTCGACGATCGCCGCGCCGTCGGCCGCCATGCGGTCCAGCGTGATCCGCGCGGCCGCGGCCCCCAGGTTGTCACCGCCGTCGGAGAACGAGTCGGGGGTCACGTTGAGGACCCCCATCACGCACGGCGGACGCAGCCAGCCCAGGGCCGCCGGGCCCTCCACGGGCTCAGCTCTCGGCGACGGGCTGCCCCGGGGCGGCCGGAGGGATGACCGGGCGGCGGGCACCGCTGTCCGGGGCGGCCGGCGTGGGGCCGTCCTCGCTGGACAGGCGGCGGCGGGCCTCCTCGTCCTTCTCCCGGAAGACCTCCTCCTCGGCGACGCCCTCGAGCAGCTTGAGGAACTCCTCACGCTCGATGGTCTCGCGGCGGAGCAGGATCTGGGAGATGGCCTCCAGCTGGTCCGCGTGCTCGATGAGCAGGTCGCGGGCGCGCTGGTGGGCGTCCTCGATGATGCGCCGGATCTCGGCGTCGATCTCGCGGGCCGTCTCGTCGGAGTAGTCGGGCTCGGAGTGGATGTCGCGGCCCAGGAACGGCGCGCCGTGGCTGTGGCCGAGCACGCGCGGACCGAGCTTCTCGCTCATGCCGAACCGCATGGTCATGGCCTTCGCCGTGGAGGTGACCTTCTCCAGGTCGTTCGCGGCGCCCGTGGTGATCTCGTTGAAGACGATCTCCTCGGCGGCGCGGCCGCCCAGGATCATCGCCATGCGGTCCTCGAGCTCCGCCTTGGTGCTGTTGAACTTGTCCTCGGCGGGCATGGAGATGGTGACGCCCAGCGCCTGGCCGCGGGACACGATGCTGATCTTGTGGACCGGGTCGGCGTGCGGGAGGTAGTGCCCCACCAGCGCGTGGCCCATCTCATGGTAGGCGGTCACGACGCGCTCGCGCTCGGACAGGAGGCGGCTCTTCTTCTCGGGACCCGCGATCACGCGCATGATCCCCTCCTCGAGCTCCGCCTGCTCGATCACGCGCTTGCCCTTGCGGGCGGCCAGCAGGGCGGCCTCGTTCACCAGGTTCGCGAGGTCGGCGCCGGTGAAGCCCGGGGTCTGCCCCGCGAGCGCCTCCAGGTCGATGGCCTTCGCGATGGGCTTGCCCTTGGTGTGGACCTTCAGGATCTCCGCGCGGCCCGCCCGGTCGGGGCGGTCCACCACGATCTGGCGGTCGAAGCGGCCCGGCCGCAGCAGGGCCGGGTCGAGGATGTCCGGCCGGTTCGTGGCGGCGATGAGGATGATGTTGTCCTTCGCCTCGAACCCGTCCATCTCGACCAGGAGCTGGTTGAGGGTCTGCTCACGCTCGTCGTGACCGCCGCCCAGGCCGGCGCCGCGGTGGCGGCCGACGGCGTCGATCTCGTCCATGAAGATGATGCAGGGCGAGTTCTGCTTGGCCTGCTCGAAGAGGTCGCGGACCCGGCTGGCGCCGACGCCCACGAACATCTCCACGAAGTCCGAGCCGGAGATCGAGAAGAACGGCACGCCCGCTTCGCCGGCCACGGCGCGCGCCAGCAGGGTCTTGCCGGTGCCGGGAGGGCCGAAGAGCAGAACGCCCTTCGGGATCCGGGCGCCGAGCGCCTGGAACTTCTTCGGGTTCTCCAGGAACTCCTTGATCTCGTGGAGCTCCTCCACCGCCTCCTGGGCGCCGGCCACGTCCTTGAACGTGATCTTCGGCGCGTCCACGGACATGCGCTTGGCGCGCGACTTGCCGAAGCTCATCACCTTCGATCCGCCGCCCTGCATGCGGTTCATCAGGTAGATCCAGAAGAAGATGAACAGCACGAACGGGGCGAGCGTGAGGAGGAAGCTCCACCACGCGCTGGTGTTGCGCCCCTGCACCACGTAGCTCACCTCGGCCTTGTCCAGCGCGGCGGTGAGGTCGTCGCCGTACTGGTCCGGGTACCCCGTGGAGTGCTTGACGTCGTCGGTGGTCGTGACCTGGATCGACTGCTCGCGCAGGTTGATCCTGGCCGACTTGACCTGCTTCTCGTCGATGAGGCTGATGATCGACGGGAAGTCGAGCTTCTTCTCGTCACCGCTGTTCGAGACGACCAGCCGCTGCGCGACGAACGCCAGCAGCAGCACGATCAGAATCGGAAAGGCCGCGCTCTTGAAGAACCGGTTCACGTCGCTCCAGGGAGGTGACCGCCGGGGGCCTCGCTCCGTCCTGCCCGGGAGAACCGGATCAGCGGCGCTCGGTCTCGACTCGCGTCGTCTGTATCGGACGCTTGAGCGGCGAGGATAGCAGCGGGAACCGGCGGGCTCAGGACCCTCGGGTTCCCGTCTCGTACGCCGCGATGTACGGCAGGTGCCGATACCGCTCCGCCGCGTCGAGCCCGTAGCCCACCACGAAGACGTCGGGGAGGTCGAAGCCGACGTACTTGGGCTGCATGGGAAGGCGCCGGAACCGCGGCTTGGTGAGCAGCGTGCAGATCTCCAGCGATGCGGGCTCCCGCGAGGAGAGGTTGCGCAGCAGATAGCTCAGGGTGAGGCCCGAGTCGATGATGTCCTCCACCACCAGGACGTGCCGCCCCGCGATGGAGTGGTCGAGGTCCTTGAGGATGCGGACGACGCCCGAGGAATGGGTCGAGCTGCCGTACGAGGACACGGCCATGAAGTCCAGCTCGCACTGCACCTCGAGCTTCCGCACCAGGTCCGCGATGAAGAAGATCGCGCCCTTGAGCACGCCGATGATGAGGACCTCGCGGTCGCGGTAGTCCCGGGACACCTCCGCCGCGAGCTCGGTGATCCGCGCCTGCAGCCGTTCCTCGTCGACCAGTACCTCGCCGGGATGCCCTTCGCTCACCGCACCACCTCCAGAACCGTTGCTGGCTCACCGGGCGCGGCGAGCTCCGCCGCATCGGCGCGGTGCCCGGCGACCCACACGGGCCGCCCGTCACGCTCCACCACCGGCACGAATGGGCGCAACCGCGCCGGGACCCCGCGGTCGGCGAGCATGCGCCCCACGCGTGCGCGCCCGCCGTCGGGAAGGGCGATGCGGTCGCCGGGCTGCGGGGACCGCACGCGCAGCACGCCGCCCGCCGGGATCGCCACGCGGTCCGGCTCGGGGTGCCCGGCCGTCCCCGGCCGCGCCCGCAGGCGCAGCTCACCGAACAGGACCTCCCCCGGGCTCGCGAGCTCCGCCGGGTCGGGGGCGTCGGCCGTGGCGAAGGGCGCCACGCGGATCACGCCGCCCTCGCGCACCACCGCGGCGCCGGGGACCTCGGTGCGGGCCGGGCCGTCCAGGAGGGCGCCGCGCCGAGCGCGTCGCCCGCCAGGCCGGCCGCCGCCAGGAGCCGCCGTGCCAGCAGCCGGCGCATGGCCGGCGGCTCGGCGACCACCGCGTGCCCGTCGAGCCCGCCCTCACGGGCGCAGCGGTCCCAGGCGCCGTCGGCCAGCTCCAGCAGGAGCTCCTGCTCGTCGCGCAGGCCGTCGGCGAAGGCGGCGAGGTGGCCCGCCGAACCGGGATGCAGGCCCTCGAGCCCGGCCAGCAGTGCCCGGGCGCGGACGCGGGTGTAGGCCGGGTCGGCGTTCGAGGGGTCCGCGGCCGTCGCCAGCCCGAGCCCGGCGCACCATGCGCGGGCTTCCTCGCCGGAGACCTCCAGCAGCGGGCGCACCAGGTCGCCCGACCGCGGCGCCATCCCCAGCGCCCCGGTGCGCCCGGTGCCGCGCGCAAGGCGCATGAGCACGGTCTCGGCCTGGTCGGTGCGCGTGTGCCCCACGGCGATGGCCGTGCAGCCCTCACGCGCGGCGATCATGCGGGCACGGGCGTACCGGGCGTCGCGGGCGCGCTCCTGGACGCCGGGACCGGGCTCCAGCGCCAGGCGCTCCACGAGGACGCGCAGCCCCAGGGCGGTGGCCGCGACGCGCACCCGGTCGCACTCCCCCGCGGCACCGGGCCGCAGCCCGTGGTCGATGGTGAGCACGATGACGGGGCCGTCGTGGGTCCGCGCCAGCGCATGCATGAGCAGGGTCGAGTCGGGACCGCCGGACACCAGCGCCAGCACGCGCTCGCCAGGGGCGGGCGCGCCGTGACGCGCCGCCGTGGCGGCGATGCGGGCGACCAGGGGGTCGGGCGTATGCTCCCCCACCGCGTGCCGATCCACCCGTCTCACCCGGCCCTGAGGGTCTTCGCGATACCCGCCAGCTCGTCATCGCCGACGGGTCCGAAGACCGTCGTGATCACCTTCCCCCTGGGGTCGATGAGCACGGTGGTGGGCAGCCCCGTGCTGCCGTACTCGCCGAGCAGCTTCCCGGAGCGGTCCACCGCGTGCGGGTACGCCGCGCCCTTGTCCGTCACGAACTTCAGGCTGTCGTCCGGGCGGTCCATGGAGGCGACGCCGAGGACGGCGATGTCGGGATTCGCCGTGGCGAACCTCGCGATGGCCGGGGTCTCCTCGATGCACGGCCCGCACCACGTGGCCCAGAAGTTGAGCAGGACCGGCTTCCCGCGGAGCCCGGCCAGGCTGATGTCGGGTCCCCCGCGCAGGTCCGGCAGGGTGAACTCGGGCGCGGTCCTCCGCTCGCCGTCGGGCGTCGGAACGACCTGCACGCTGTCCCCGCTCGAGCAGCCGGCCACGACGAGCGCGGTGATGGCCAGCAGGATGAGGGCGAGGCGTCGCATCGGCGGTGACGTTACCAGCGGTGGGCCGCACCGCCCGGTGACCGGGTGACCGGCATCGTGCGACGGTTGTCGTGCATGGACCGGGCGGCCGGCGCGGCCGTCCGGGAGGCCGCCGCCCGGGCCCCGCGGGCGGGCGCCGCCCTGGCCCTCGCGGCCGGCACGCTGTCACCCGCCTTCCGGGTGGTGGTGGCGGTGCTGTGCGCGCGGCGCGCGACGCGGCGGGACGGGTTCATCGCGCTGGCGGCATCGGTCGCGGCGGCGCTGGCCGCCCGCGCCGCCCGCGACCGCATCGGCCGGCGCCGGCCGGGCCCGCGCACGGAGGGGGGCTTCCCGAGCCGCCACGCCGCCGCCGCGGTCGCCATCACGACGGCCGTCGCGGGCGGCGACCGGCGTCTGGGGGCGGCGCTGGGCGCCGCGGCCGCGGTCGGGTTGGCCGGCCGGGTCACCGACGGCCACCACGAGCCCGCGGACATCGCCGCCGGCGCCCTGCTGGGCGCGGCGGCCGGATGCGCGGCGCGGACCGCGGCGGGGGTCTTTCCCCGGCGGCGCACGGCGGGGTAGCGTTTCCGGCGGTGTCAGACGACGTCGCCATGATCCCCGACGAGCACCTCCCGCCCGCCCGGCGGTGGGCGTCGATCACCTCCGGGGTGATGCTGGTGCTGGGCATCCTCACGATGCTGCGCTCGGGCACCGGCGAATGGGACGTGGTCAACGCCCGCGAGGTGATCGCCTGGCCGGGCCACTTCCTCACGGGCGTCGCCGAGCTCGCCATCGGGCTCAGCGGGATCTGGTGCGCCACGCGCGAGGACCTGGCCCGCGGCTGGCTCACCATCTCCGGGCTGCTGCTGTGCGCCTGGGCGGGCGCGGGCCTCGTGCTGGACGGCGAGCCCAACGACGTGTTCACCGGCGACCTCACCCTCGTCGCGGTCCACGGGGTCACCGGACTGGTGTCGATCGCCGTCGCGGCCTGGACGGCCGCGGGCGGGCAACGGGGCTAGGCGACCCGGCGGACGGGCCGCGGCTGGCCGATGAGGGCCGCCGCGGTGAGCGGCTCGACGGCGCCGGACACCAGGACCATGGTGCGGTCCCGGCCCGCCTGCTTGGCCGAGTAGAGCGCGCGGTCGGCACGGGCGATCAGGTCGGCGCCGTCCAGGCGCTCGCCCTGGGCGTGCTCGGCGACGCCCACCGACACGGTCACCGTCACCTCGCCGCCGCCGCCCACTGGCATCCGCGTCTCCCCGACCGCCCGCCGGATCCGCTCGGCGGCCTCCACGGCCTCCGAGAGCGGCCCCGGGATGACGATCGCGAACTCCTCGCCCCCGAACCGGGCGGGCATGTCCGACGCCCGCGCGCATGCCAGCAGGGTGCCGCCGACCCGCGAGAGGAGGCGGTTGCCCTCGGCGTGGCCGTGCATGTCGTTGAAGCGCTTGAACCGGTCGATGTCGAGCAGCAGCAGCGACACCGGGTGGCCGTACCGCTCGGCGCGCCGCAGCTCGCGGGGCAGCGCGTCGGCGAGGAAGGCGTAGTTCGGCAGGCCGGTGAGGCGGTCGGTGACCGACTCGGTGGCGGCCCGGCGCAGGTCGCGCTGCATCGCGGCGCTCCGCCCGGCGATCACCAGCGAGAGCCCCAGACCGGCGATGAGCGCGACGGCCATCTGGCCGCCCGACGCCCCGGGCTGCTCGGAGGCCACCGCCATGGCGAGCGCGGCGACCGCCGCGGTGAGCCCCAGCCCCTGCAGTCCGGTGACCGTCGCGGCGAGCGCGACCGGGACGATGAGCAGCGGCCACGCCTGCCAGGCGCCGAGGGCCACCAGGAGCACCGGAACGGCGACCAGCGCCGAGAGGAGGACGATGCGACGCCGGGTCGCATTCGGATCACTGCGGTCGTATGAGAACGTGAGTCCCTGGAGCATGCGATCGGCGACCTGTGGGGTCGCGCCGGAAGCTAGCGCGGGGCCCGGACGCCATCGCTCCGCACCACGGGACCCCGGGTACACTGCCGCCTTCCCGCGCGGGCGCGCGCCTCATCCCGAGGAGCTGCGCGCCGCTGCGTCGCGACGAGGAGGTTGCGCTGGTGGAGGACATCGAGACGGCGGTGCGGCCGGGCGCCGGGGGCGCACGGTGACCGCATCCCTTCCCTGCGGCGGCACGCCGCATCCCGAGGTGCGCGGCACCTCGGTGCTCACCCTCATGGAGCTCTCGCCCGAGGCCGTCGGCGCCGTGCTCGACACGGCCGCCGCCCTCAAGGCGATGCCGCGCCGGGACTGGCCGCCGCTGCTCGCGGGCCGCATGGTGGCCCTCATCTTCGAGCGCCCCTCCACCCGCACCCGGGTGAGCTTCGAGGTGGGCGTGAGCCACCTGGGCGGCCACGCCGTGGTCCTCGCCGGGCGCGACATGCAGATGGGACGCGGGGAGACGGTGCAGGACACCGCCAAGGTGCTGAGCCGCATGGTGGACGCGATCGTGCTGCGCACGGGGCCCCACGCGACCATCGCCGAGCTCGCCGCGCAGGCCGAGATCCCCGTGGTGAACGGCCTCACCTACGACCACCACCCCTGCCAGGCCCTCGCGGACGCCCTCACGCTGCGCGAGCGGTTCGGCTCGCTGGAGGGCATGCGCGTGGCCTATGTCGGGGACGGCAACAACTGCTGCATCTCGCTCATGGTGGTCGGCGCGCTCACCGGCATGCAGGTCGTGGCGGCGTGCCCGCCCGGCTACGAGCCCGACCCGGACGCCGTCGCCTGGGCGGACGCCGCGGGCCGGCCGCTGGGCGGCGGGGCCTCCGTGGTGACCGACCCGCGCGTCGCCGTCGCCGACGCCCGGGCGATCTACACCGACACGTGGGTCTCGATGGGTGACGAGGAGGACGCCGCCCGCCGGCGCCGCGACCTCGACGCATACCGCATCGACGCCGCGCTGCTGGGCGCCGCGGCGCCCGACGCCGTGGTGATGCACCCCCTGCCCGCCCATCAGGGCGAGGAGGTCACCCACGAGGTGCTGCACGGCGACCGGTCGGCGGTGTGGGACCAGGCGGAGAACCGCATCCACGCCCAGGCCGCCCTGCTGGCCCACATCCTGGGATAGTGCGACACGCCCCCGCCACCGGCGGGGGCGTCTCCCATGATCCCCATCCACGACGACATCCGGACGCGTCGCCGGCCGTACCTCACGATCGGCCTGATCCTCTCGTGCGTCCTGGTGTTCCTCTACCAGCAGACGCTGCCCGACGACGCGACGCTGGCCAGCTCGCAGGCCTTCGCCTGCGAGTGGGGCATGGTCCCCGCGCACACCATCGGGGGGGCGGATCCGGCCCTCGACCTGGAATCCGGCGACGGCCCGGTCACCTGCGAGGGGGTGAACCAGCAGCACAACCGCTTCATGGGGTTGGTGACCAGCCTGTTCCTGCACGGCGACTGGCTGCACCTGCTGGGCAACATGCTGTTCCTGTGGGTCTTCGGGAACAACGTGGAGGACCGGCTGGGACGATTGCGCTTCCTGCCGTTCTACCTGCTGTGCGGCGTGCTGGCGGCCCTGGCGCAGGCGCTCACGGAGACCTCCAGCGGGGTGCCGCTCATCGGGGCCTCCGGCGCGATCTCCGGGATCATCGGCGCGTACCTGATGCTGCATCCGCGCGCCGGCATCTGGACGCTCATGTTCATGATCATCCCCATCAAGATCCCGGCATGGCTCTGGGGGGTCCTGTACTTCGGCCTGCAGTTCCTCGCCCTCGGCGACGCCGGCACCCCGGAGGGCGGCGGCGTGGCGTACTGGGCGCACATCGGCGGGTTCGTTGCGGGGATGGCCCTCATCCGGCCGTTCATGGCGGGCCGTGACGAGGACCCGCCCGCGGTGGACCGCGGGTTGACCGGCCTGGCAGGCTTGCGATGACGCCGCTGTTCCGCCGCCGCCGCCGGGAGCCCGCACCCGGGGGCCCCGCCAAGCAGCGTCTGGTGCGCGTCGCGGTGGCGATGCACCAGCCCGAGGCCGAGATGCTGGCCTCGCTCCTGGACCAGCTCGGCATTCCCGTCCTGATCCGCCGCACCACCTTCGATGTCCCGGACATGCTCGCCGCCGGCCCCCGTGAGTTGCTGGTCCCCGAGGACCGGGCGATCGAGGCGCGCGCACTGCTGGACCCCCTGCCAAGCGACGAGGAGACCTCATGAGCACGCCCGCCACGGCGGCCGCCCGGCACCGCGGCGGCGGAGGCGGCCGCGCGGGTGCGGGACGCGCTCGGCGCCACCGCAACCCTCGCCGTGGTGTTCGTGCACCCCGACCTGGCCCGCGATCCCACGCCGCTGCTCGAGGCGGTGCACGCCCACCTGTCGCCGCACACGCTGATCGGCTGCACCGGGGAGGCGATCATCGGCGTGGGGCGCGAGGTGGAGGACGAGCCGGCCGTGGTCGTGTGGGCCGCGCACATGCCGGGCGCGCGGCTCACGCCCATCCGCGCCTTCTCGGGCCCGGGCATCGACGGCGGCACCGAGTTCGCCGGCTGGCCGGACGCCCCGTCCGCCGACGGGGTGGGCGCCGAGGACCTGCTCATCCTGCTCGCCGACCCGTTCACGTTCCGGGCCGACGTGCTGCTGGCCCGGATGAACGCCGGCGCGTGGCATCCGCCCATCGTCGGGGGCATGGCGTCCGGCGGCTCGCGGCCGGGGCAGCACCGGCTCCTGCTGGACGGCCGCTGGTTCGACGACGGCGCGGTGGGTGTCGCGGTGGGCGGCGTGCCCTTCACCACCGCCGTGTCGCAGGGATGCGCGCCGGTGGGTCCCGAGATGGTGGTGACCGACGCCGAGGAGGGCGGCGTGGTGTTCGAGCTCGCCGGCAAGCCGGCGATCACCAAGCTCGAGGAGGTCATCGGCGGCCTGGAGCCGGAGGAGCGCAGGCTCGCCGGCGAGGGGCTCATGGCCGGGCTGGTGATCGACGAGAACAGTCCCGACTACGCGAGGGGCGACTTCCTGGTGCGCGGCATCCTGGGCGGCGACCCGCAGACCGGCGCCGTGCAGTTGGGTGAACAGGTGAGGATCGGCCAGACCCTGCGACTGCATGTACGTGACGCCGCGTCGGCCGACGAGGATCTCAACGAGACGTTGCGCCTCGCGGCCTCACGTCTGGATGCGCCGGTGGCCGGTGCGCTGTTGTTCACATGCAACGGACGGGGGACGCGCATGTTCCCCGGACCGGACCACGACGCGCTGGCGGTGGAGGGGCAGATGCCGGGCACGCCGGTGGCGGGACTGTTCTGCAACGGTGAGATCGGCCCCGTCGGCGGACGGTCGTTCCTGCACAGCTTCACGGCGACCATGGCGGTGTTCGGCTGAGCGCAATGAACGTGGCAGGTAACTTCCGCCCACGTTGCATCACTTTCGCTTCACGTCGTTTGGTTTCACCTCGGGATGCCGATGCTTGTGTTTATGGGTGACACGCGAGATAACTGCGGCGTGCCCCGTTTTGCACAACAAACCTGAGGTGAATTAGATGAGTGACGAGCCTGCGGGCCGCGGGCGCATCGGCGTCGAGATCTTCGAGGAGATCGAGAAGATCGTTGCCGCCGACGGCATCACGCGCTCCGAGGCGTTCCAGCGCCTCTCGGAGCAGACGGGCCGCCGGGCCGGCACCGTCGCCGCGAACTACTACCGCATCGCCCGTCAGCGGGGTGCCGTGCGCCCGCGTGGCGGCGGGTCGTCCGCCGGCCGCCCCGGCCGTCCGCGCAAGAACGCGTCGGTCGGATCCGGTGACGTGGACCAGGCGCTCGCGCGTGTGTCCCAGGCGATCGACGACCTGGTGGTTGTCGTGAAGCGCCAGCAGAAGGACCTCGCCCGGCTGCAGGAGCAGAGCGAGCAGCTCGCCAAGCTCCGCAAGCTGCTGGGCTAGCCCGTCCCCGCGCGCCGGGGGTCCACGATCCGCTTGGGCCCCCCGGCGCGCAGCGCGGCCGCCACGTCCGGCAGGCCGATGCGCCCGCCCAGGAGCTCGTGGAACGGCAGCGTGCCGCGGCCCAGCAGGGCCAGCGCCGCCCGGACGGCTCCGGGCGTGTGGTGGTACGACGCCTGGAGGGTCAGCTCCCGGTAGTGCAGGTGCGCGGCGGGCGTGCTGAACACGGCCGCCGCATCCGGGCCCCCGTGCAGGTTGACCTCACCGCCGGGCCCGGCCAGGCGGACCGCCTGCCGCCATGCCTCCACGTCGGCCACGGCGGCGAAGACCGCGTGCGCGCCCCGCCCGCGCGGCGTGCGCTCCAGCACCGCGGCCTCGGCCGGGGCGTCGCGTGGCGCGGGCAGGGCCGCGGCCGCGCCCATCCGCAGCGCCCGGTCACGGCGATCCGCGTGCGGGTCGCACATCACGACCTCGCAGCCGCGCGCGGCGAGGGCGGCGGTGATGGCCTGCCCCTGCGGCCCGCCGCCCAGCACCACCACCGTGTCGCCGGGCCGGGCCGCCGACCGCTCGGCCGCGCGGACGCCGCAGGCCACCGGCTCGGTGAGCGCGGCGATCTCCGGCGGCATCCCGGTGGGGCGCGGCAGCAGGTTGCGGGCCACGATGGGCGCCGGCACCACCAGGTACTCGGCGTATGCCCCGGACAGGTAGACCAGCGACTCGCACAGGCCCGCGCGGCCGCGCCGGCAGGCCTCGCAGCGGTCGCAGGGCGCCGAGTTGGCGACGACCACCGCATCGCCCTCCCGCACGCCGGCCACGCCGCGCCCCGTGGCGGCCACCGTTCCGGACGCCTCGTGCCCGAACGGGGCCGGCAGCGGCGGCAGGGCCGGATGGGCGCCGCGCACCAGCATCTTGGCGTCGGTGGCGCACGTGAGGGCGGCCTCCACCGCGATGACCACCTCCCCGGGACCCGGCGTGGGGTCGGCCCGTTCCTCCAGCCGCAGGTCACCGGGACCGTGCAGAACCAGCGCCCTCACCGGCCCACGTCCCGGTACCATCCGGCCGCCCGTCGTCCACGGAGGCCCCCTCGCCGTACCCAGACCACCTGCGCGCGCTCGTCGAGGACTACCTGCGCAACCTGGACTTCCTGCCGCAGGATCCGCGTGAGCGGCGGGAGGCGGAGGGCACCGAGGGACTCGTGGAGGCCATGCGCTACTCGCTGCTGGCCGGCGGCAAGCGCTTCAGGCCGGTGCTGGCGCTGGCCACCTGCGCCGCCCTGGGCGAGGACCCGGCGCGGCTCATGCCGACGGCCGCCGCCATCGAGCTCATCCACACGTACTCCCTGATCCACGACGACCTGCCCGCGATGGACGACGACGACCTGCGGCGCGGCAAGCCCACCTGCCACCGCGCGTACGGCGAGGACACCGCGATCCTCGCAGGCGACGCCCTGTTCGCGGAGGCGATGCGGCTGGTGTGCGAGCGGCAGGACGGCGGCGGGGCGGTGCAGGTGGCCGTGCTGCGTGAGCTCAGCTGGGCCACCGGCGTGGGCGGGATGGTGGGCGGCCAGTTCCTCGACCTGCGCGACGCCGGCCTGCGGTCGGCCGACGCTCTGCGGCTGGTGCACACGCTGAAGACCGGACGGCTCATCGCCGCGTCGGTGCACGTGGCGCTGGTGCTGGCCGCGCCCTCCGAGGAGATCGCCGACCGCTACCGGCGCTTCGCGCTCGAGCTCGGCGTGCTCTTCCAGATCGTCGACGACATCCTGGACGTCGCGGGGTCGGAGGTGGTGATGGGCAAGGCCGTCGGCGCGGACGCGCGCCTCGGCAAGGCCACCTACGTGAGCTTCCACGGCCTCGCGCGGGCCCGTGAGCTGGCGGCCGAGACGCACGGCCGGGCGCGGGCGCTGCTCGCCGACGTCCCGGGATCCACCGGTGACCTGCTGGACCTCGCCGACCACGTGTACACGCGCCAGAGCTGAGGTCGGGTCAGGCGCCCGGCGCGTCGGCCAGCAGTCGCGCCGAGGAGCGCGAGAGGGCCCACACGCCGATCCCCACCAGCAGGATGCCCAGCGCCAGCGTGACGGCGTGCTCCGGGTCGGTGGGCCAGTCCTCGCCGAACAGCAGCGGCGCGAGCGCCACGGGAACCATGGTGTTGACGGTGGCGATCACCGACTCCACCACGGTGGCCGGCCCCGCCTGGAGGGCGCTGGCCTTGGCCAGATAGGCCGTCACGGTCACCAGCACCGTCGCGGCGATGGCGCCGGCCATCAGCAGCGAGCGGCCCTGGGAGATGGCGTCGGCCAGCAGCTTGGCCAGCACCGCGTTCAGCGCCCAGGCGAACCCGGCCGACATCGCGATGAGCCGGGCGTCGACGTCGCGGCCGTTGGCACGGGCCAGGAAGGCCAGGGCGGCGCCGAGGGCCAGCGCCAGCACGCACACCGCCCAGGTGCCCGGCGAGGCCACCGACACCGACCGCTCCGGGGCGTGGATCACGACCAGCACCACGCCCGCGCCCAGGGCGACCACGCCGGTGAGCGCGGTGGGGCCGGTGCGCTCGCCCAGCACCACGGCCGACAGCCCCATGATCATGAGCAGGCCGACGGCCATGCCCGGCGCCACCAGCGTGAGCGGCGCAACCAGCAGGGCGGCCGTGCGCAGCACCCAGCCCACGACGTCCAGACCCGCGGCGAGGCGCCACAGGGGCCGCCGCAGCACCCCCGCCAGCAGCGACGGGCGGAGCGCCAGGCTCGCGGGGGCACGACGCGCCTCGAGCGCCGCGATGACCGCGCCAAGGCTGGTCGCGGCGGCGGCGCTGAGGATGAGCAGGATCGCGAGCGGGGAGGGCGAGGGCGTCTCCGGTCCGGCGGCGGGCGGCAGGACGCTACACCGTCGGACGCCACGGGTCGCGGCGTGCCGGGACGCGCTCCCGGCGGGGCCCGGCGGGCCGGTGGCGCCGCTCCCCGGGGGACGCGCCCCGGGGAGGCGGGCCGCCGGTGCTCAGGCGGCCTGCGGAAGCGCGATGGTCTCGGCGTCCTCGCCGAGCGCCTCCGCGCGCTTGTTCACCTCGACGATCGCCCGCAGCAGCTGGCGGTAGTCCTCGGGGTTTCCCACACCGGCGACGCCGAGCTCACCGGCGAGGCGGTTCGACCAGTCCAGCAGCGAGTCCAGGGGGCTCGCGGTGGAGTCCAGGAGCGCCTGCTCCAGCACCAGGCCACCGAGCCCGCGGAGCTCGGCGAGGATCACGGCGCGGGCCCGGGGAGGCTTCGGCTTCGCGCGGCTGCGACGCCGCGAGGCGGGGCGGGGAGTGGTGCCGTCCGTCGGTGCCGATGCCGGCAGCGCCATGTGGGGTTCCCTTCGTCGGGTGCAGCGTCGGGTTCCTCTTCGGCGGCAACCGGCCGAACTTTCGTCCCCCGGATGGGGGATGCGAGCGTCCGCTTTCGGGGCCAGGCGGTGCCCCGGGGTACGATGGCGGCGCGAAACCCGCTTCACCACGTCGATCCGGAGGCATTGCGGTGGATCTCATCCCCGGCGAGCAGATCCTGTACCAGGGTCGTCCGTCATCTCGCTCCAGCATCGCCTTCTTCCTGAAGTGGGGCGGCCTGGCCCTGCTGCCCGGGGTGCTGTTCACCGTCATCGACCGTGCCGGCGCCGGCACGCTGCTGCCGCTGTGGCAGTGGTGGCTCATCACGCTCATCCTCATGCTGCTGGTGGTGATCCGCGACGGCATCCGGCGGCTGTCGGTGCACTACACGGTCACCACCGAGCGCATCCACATCCGCCGTGGGCTGCTGTCGCGCAACGAGCAGTCCACCGACATCGACCGCGTGCAGAACGTGAGCACCGACCAGTCGGTGGTGGAGCGCGCCCTCAACGTCGGCAACGTCGACTTCGACACCGCCGGGACGGACGTGGGCGACGCGTCGTTCCGCTTCGCGGGGGTCGGTGACCCGCGCGACATCGTGAGCCGCGTCCAGCACTTCAAGATCGACCGGGAGCGCCGCCGGGCCGGGGAGCTGCCCCCGCAGGCATAGCGCCGGGGCCGAACGCTCAGGAGGGGGCAGGGCCGCGCCGACACCAGGGGTGGACGCCCGTCCACCGCACCCGTCGTGGGTGCCCGGTCCCCCACCATCCGGAGCGCATGCCGCCGAACCCCGAACGCCGCGCGCAGCTCACCGACGCCGGCATCCGGATCCTCGCCCGCGAGGGTGCCCGTGGCCTCACGCATCGCGCCGTCGACGCCGAGGCGGGCGTGCCCATCGGCACCGCGTCGAACTACTTCAAGAACCGCGACGCGCTGATGGAGGACCTGGGGCGGCGGATCCTGCAGATCCTCTCCCCGCCGGACGACCTCCTCGTCGAGATGCGTGAGATGGAGGCCCCCACCCGGGATCAGCAGGTGCGCCTCATCCGTGAGGTGGTCCGCAACGTCCTGGCCCACTCCGGGCTGTTCCTGGCGCTGCTGGAGCTGCGCCTGGAGGCCACGCGCCGCCCGCGGCTGCGGGCGACGCTCACCGAGGCGGTGCGCCGCACCGTGGAGAGCGACGTGGCCTTCCACGAGGCGTCCGGCCTACCGGGCTGCTGCTGCACCTCACCATCGACGGCCTCATCCTGGACCAGCTCACCCTTCCGGACGCCCTGGACATCGGCGACCTGGAGCCGGTCGTGGGACGCATCGTGGACCGGCTGGTCCTTCCCGCCGCGGCCTGAACGCCGGGCGCGCCGGCCCAGCCGGCGCCGCTCCGCCCGCGCGATGTCCTCGGCGATGCGCTGCGACGCCAGGACCCCTGAGAACGCTCCGTGCATGTCCGGCTCCCCACTCGGTTGACGTGTCCGAGGCTAGGAACCGGGCCCATGGCACCGCATGGGGCGGGGCCACCTAGCTTGGGGCCGTGCCACCCCCAGCTTCGGCCCCATGGGCGCGCAGGGCCGCCGCGATCCCCGTGCGGTCCGCCACCCCGAGCTTGCCCACGGCCGCCGCCACGTGGTGCTCCACGGTGCGGTCCGACAGCACTAGCCGGGTCGCGATCTGGGCGTTGGTGAGGCCCTGCGCGGCCAGCCGCGCGATCTCCAGCTGGCGCGGCGAGAGCCCCGCCGGGTTGGCGCGGGTGCCGGGGCGCGGGCCGCGCGGCACCCGGGTGACCCCCAGGTCGCGCAACCGGGCGCGGGCGCGGGCGGCGGTCGCCGTGGCGCCCAGCCCGTCCAGGACCTCGAGCGCCTCGGTGAGCGCCGCGGGATCGTCACCGGACATCTGGGCGACCGCCCGCGCGTACGGCGCCTCCAGGCGCCCCCACCACTCGGCCGCGGCCCGCCAGTCGCCGGCCATCTCGAGCGCGTAGGGCTCGGCGCAGCCGGCCGGGGGAGCGTCCAGCAGGCCCGCCCGATGGCGCCAGACCGCCAGCTCGCCCAGGTCCCAGGCGTGGCCGCGCTCGAGCGCCAGCGCGTACGTCTCGGCGGTGACGGCGTCCACGGCCGCGGCGTCACCCACCAGCCAGCCGGCCTCGGCGCGGGCGCAGGCGATGGGGCGCAGTCGCTGCAGCTCGCGGGTCTCCCGGGCCAGCTCCCACGCCTCCTCCAGGTGCCTGGCGGCGCTGGCATCGCCACGCCGCAGGCCCACGAGCCCCAGCACCTCCAGGGCGGGGATGCGGCCCACCACGAACTGGAAGCCGGAGCCCTCCAACAGTCCGTCGAGCCGCGCCCGGGCCGCATCCCAGGCCCCCATCGTCATCTCGACACGGGCCAGCATGGTGACCAGGTAGTCCGCGTAGCCCCACATCTCGTGCTCGCGGCTGTATGCCAGGCCGCGCTCGGCGAGCGCCCGCCCCTCGGCGTGCCGGCCGAACTCGATGGCGTCCCATGCGACGTTGATCATCGCGCGGCAGACGTGGTCGACCATCCCCGCGTCGCGGCCCAGCACGATCGCCCGCTCGAGCATGCCGCGGCCCGCGTCGTAGTCGGTGCGCATGAGGCTGGTGCCGACGTTGGTCATCGCGTGGACGATCACCTCGGTGTCGTCCAGGGACCGGGCGAGCTCCAGCGCGCGCTCACCCCAGGCGATGGCCTCCGCATCGCGCTGGGTCAGCATGAGCAGCTGCGAGAGGTTGCTCTCGGCCCGCGCCAGCTCTCGGGTGGGCGGCAGGTCCCGCACCACCGCCACGGCCTCGTCGGCGGCTGCCTCGGAGCCGACCCGGTCACCGATCCACCAGCGCGTCCGGGACAGTCCCACCAGGCTCATGCACAGGGCCCGGGGCTCCCCCAGCGTGCGTCGCAGCTCCACGGCGCGCTCGCGGGTCTCGGTGGCGCGGTCCGGCTCGTTCGCGTGGTAAGCCTGCTCGGATCCCTCGTCGAGCACGTCCGCGCGCTCGGCGTCCGGCAGCGGGGCCCCATGGGCCAGCACCCGCCGGTAGAGCGCGGACGCCTCGCGGTGCGACGCCGCACGAGCGGCCGCGCGGGCGGCGCGGAGCCCGTGCCGGGTCACCGCCGCGGGGTCCTCGGCCCGCTCGGCGTGATGGGCCAGGCGCGCGGCGTCGGCGTCACGCGCCTCCAGCGCCCGCAGCACCAGGCGGTTGAGCTCGATGCGGCGGCTTCCCGGCAGCGTCTCCTCCACGGCCAGCCGCGCAAGCTCGTGGCGGAAGCGCACGGCGCCCGGCTCGGAGACCAGGAGCCCCACGGCCTCGCATTCGGCGAGCGCGGCCGCCGCATCGCCGGCGACGGCGTCCAGGAGATCCCGCTCGGCCCGGGCGGGGACGACGCTCACGACCTCAAGGGCGTGCCGCGCGCCGGCGCCCAGGCGCGCCGCCCGCGAGAGCACGGCGTCGCGCACGCCGCCGGGGGTCCCGCCGTGCCCGGCGGACAGCATCTCGGTCACCAGGAAGGGGTTGCCCCCGGTGAGACCGTGGAGCCGGGCGGCGTCGCGACCGGCCAGGCGACGCACCGCGTCGGCGCTGAGCGGCGACAGCGACAGCCGCCGGGAGTGGGCGCCCGGAGCCGCCCCCAGGGCGCGGCGCAGCGGGTGGCCGGCGGCCAGCTCGTCCTCGCGGACGGTGACCACCAGCAGGGCGGACACGTCCGCGATGCGGCGCGCGACGAAGGTGAGGACGTCGATGGTGGCGATGTCGGCCCAGTGCGCGTCCTCGATCACGCAGACCGTCGGCGCGCGCTCGCCCAGCTCGGCCATCACGGCGGCGAAGATCCCCGATCGGTCGCCGTCGCCCAGGTGCGCGCCCACGCGCACCGCGCCGCCGGCGGCCATGTCGTGGAAGGGCCCCAACGGGCGCGGCACCGCCAGGTCGTCGCAGCCGCCCCACAGCACCCGGGCGTCGCCGGCCTCCTGCGTGAGGCGCCGCACGAGGCTGGTCTTGCCGATCCCGGCCTCACCGCCCACCACCGCGAGCATCCCGCGCCCGGCCCGGGCCTCGGCGAGGGCGCCGAGGAGCTGGGCGAGTGCGTCATCGCGTTCGAGCAGCTCCATGCGGCGATCGTACGTCGCCGCGGCGCCGCGCGAGGCTCAGGCCCGGCGCGACCGTCCGGCGTGCCCCGCCTTGCGGACGTACATCTCCCCGTCCGCCCGCGCGACCAGGGTGTCGGCGTCCACCTCGCCCGGCCGGCCGACGGCGACGCCCACGCTCCCGCCCACCACGACCGAGCCACCGCCGAGGTTGACCGGCTCCAGCATGGCCAGCTCGAGGCGCTCCGCGAGGGCCCGGGCCTCGTCGACCCCGCTGACGCCCTCCAGCACGGCGAGGAACTCGTCGCCGCCGAGCCGGCCGGCCGTGTCCCGGGATCGCATGCAGGCGCGCAGGCGCTGGGCAACGGCCACGAGCACGCGGTCCCCCGCCGCGTGACCGTGGGTGTCGTTGACGCCCTTGAAGTCGTCGAGGTCCACCAGCAGCACGCCCACCGGCGGCCCACCGGGCACGGCGAGCGCGGCCGCCAGGCGCTCCATCAGCAGCGAGCGGTTCGCCAGGCCCGTGAGGGGGTCGGTGACGGCCTGCAGCGCGAGCCGTTCGCTGGTACTCGCCATGTCGCTGAGCGACCGCTGCAGACGGCCGTTCTCCAGCGCGAGGCCCGCGTGGCTCACGTAGGTGTCCAGCAGGGCACGGTCGCTGGCGTCGAACGGCTCGGCGTCGTCGCCGGCGCGGTCCACGGTGACGAGGCCCACGGTGCGGTCGTCCGCCTGCAGGGCGGCGCGCATGCGCACGCGGGTGTCGGGGCCGTCGCTCCCGGCCACCGCCGCGGCGTCGAGCGGGACCATCAGCTCGCTGTGCTCACCGGGGCCGCTGATGCTGCGAAGCGCCATGTCCCCTTCCGCCGATGGCAGCAGCACGATCTGGACGACGTCGGCCCGGAACAGCCAGCGGGCCTCCTCCAGGAGGGCCAGGACGGCGGCGCGGATGTCGGCCGCGGCCTGCACG
>LNFL01000085.1 GCA_001464275.1 Actinobacteria bacterium Ga0077560
GGCGGGTCTCGGCCAGCCGCTCGGGCGGATGGATGGGGATGTGCGTGCCGGGCGTGAACCGCCCGTGCTTGTACGGGTTGCGGTCCACCGCGTAGTCCACGAGATCCGTGCGGATCCCGCAGTAGTTCAGGAGCGTATTGCCCTTGCCGGGCGCCCCGTAGGCGGCGATGTGCAGGCCCCGGTCGCGGGCGTCGATGAGGTACCGCAGCAGCGCGCGCTTGCCGGCCTCCACCGTCTCGGCGAACCGCTCGTAGGGGGCGGGCGTGTCGTAGCCGGCCTCGATCTCGCGGGTCACCATCTCCGCGACGCGCGGGGACGCGGCCTGGGCGCCGGTGTGGGCGGCGTGGACCCGCAGGGAGCCGCCATGGGTGGCGAGCTCCTCCACGTCCACCACCTCGAGACCGTGCGCGGCGAGGATGGCCCGGACGGCGATGAGCGACAGGTAGCTGAAGTGCTCGTGGTAGATCGTGTCGTACTGGACGCCCTCGATGAGCCGCATCAGGTGCGGGAACTCGAAGGTCACGATGCCGTCGTCGGCGAGCAGCACCGCGAAGCCGGCCACGAAGTCGGAGATGTCCGGGACGTGGGCGAGCACGTTGTTGGCCGCCATGAGGTCCGCGCGGTGTCCCTCGTCCCGCAGGCGCTCCGCGGTGGCCCGGCCGAAGAACGCGACCTCGGTGCGCACGCCGCGGGCGCGGGCCGCCTCGGCGACGTTCGCGGCCGGCTCGATGCCCAGCACCGGGATGCCGGCGGCCACGAAGTGCTGCAGCAGGTAGCCGTCGTTGCTCGCCACCTCCACCACCAGCGAACCCTCCCCCAGGCCCATCGCCGCGATGCGGGCCTCCGCGTACCGCTTGGCGTGCGCGACCCAGCTGTCGGAGTAGCTGGAGAAGTAGGCGTACTCACCCCCGAAGATCTCCTCGCCGCTCACGTACTCCTCCAGCTGCACCAGGTGGCAGCCGTCGCAGACGCGCACGTGGAGCGGGTAGAACGGCTCCATGCGGTTCAGCTCCTCGGGCAGGAGGAACGTCTCGCACAGGGGCGACATCCCGAGGTCCACCACCGTGCGGTTCACCGGGGCGCCGCAGGACCGGCACGGGGCGCTGGAGGTGGCGCGCTGGGCGGTCGCGTCGATCATCTTCCGGCCTTCGTTAGTGTGCCTCGGCTCATCCACGGCCCCGATGCGACCGAGAGACGGCACATGACGCTTCCCGACGGGACCCACGTTGTCATCGGCACCCCGATTCACGACCTAACCGTCGTGCCCCTGCGCCGGATCCCCGATGAACGCGGGACGATCATGCACATGCTGCGGGCCACGGATGACCATTTTCGCAGTTTCGGGGAGATCTACTTCACGACGATCTACCGGGACGTGGTGAAGGGCTGGCACCGCCACCGCGACATGACCCTCAACTACGCCTGCGTCCACGGCCGCGTGAAGGTGGTGGTCTTCGACGACCGCCCCGCGTCGCCCACCCGCGGCTCGCTGATGGAGGTCTTCCTCGGCCCCGACGCACATTCGCTGGTGGTCATCCCCCCGGGCCTCTGGAACGGGATGAAGGGCATGTCCACCCCCCACGCCCTCATCGCGAACTGCGCCAGCCACACCCACGACCCCACCCGCACCGAGCGCGCCGACCCCTTCGGCGACGCCGTGCCCTACGACTGGGCCGTGCGGAACCACTAGCGGCGGTCAGCCCGGCGCCGCGACCCGCGTCGTGGTGAGGCGCACGCCGGAGACCGACTCCAGCACGATCACCGTCCCGTCGGCGTGCACCACGGCGAGGCGCATCCGCAGCCCGGGATCGGGACGCCATCGCGCGATCGAGACCGGGTCGGCCGCGGTGCGGATCCGCACCACCCTGCCGGTGGCATCGTCGATCACGGCGACGGCCCCCGCCCCCGGGAGGGTGGCCCACACGGTCCCGGTCTCCGGCACCAGCGCGATGTCACCGGCACGCTCGCCGAGGTCAACCGTCCGTGTGGCCGTCCCGGTGCGGATGGCGATCCCCCCGTCGGCCGGCACGACGGTGCGGCCGTCCAGGGCGAAGACGCGCCCCGTCATCCCGGGTGCCAGACGGATGCGTTCCACGGGCACGAGCCGGTCAGCGGTGCGGCGCAGCACGTGCAGTCGCCCGGTGGCCCCGTCGGCCACCAGCACGCGGGGCGTCGCCGCGCCGAGACCCGTGGGGGTGAAGTCTAGGTCCGCGCAGGGACCCAGCGTCGCGACGTCGATGACGCACACGCGTCCGCCGCCGCCGCTGGCGGACGCCACGACGGCGCCCTCCGGCTGGGCGAAGACGGCCACGCCGTCCGGGAACGGGATGCTGCCGAGCGGCGACAGGTCGCCCGCGTCGAGGATCCGCAGCCGCCCGCGCTCCAGCAGGTAGACGCGGCCGGCGGCCGCTCCGACCCGCCGGGGTGACTGCGCGGCGATGCCCGCCAGCGGGGCGAGCGGATCGCCGCCGAGCGCGGTGAGCCGCCCGGCGGGGTCCGACACGAACACGCGGGAGCTGGTGCTGGCCGCCCACACGCTCGGTGCCGCGGGGGTGGAGGGGACGGCCGGTGCGGTTGTTGCCGGGGCGGTCGTGGCCACCACCGGGGCCGTGGTGACCGCGGGTGCGGTCGTCGCCGGGGCGGGCTCCGGGGCCGTCGCACCCACACCGGCCGATGGCGCCTCCCGCCCACCGGTGAACGTCGCGACGCCCACGGCGATGAGCGCGGCGGCGGCGAGGGCCGCCGGGATCGCGATCAGCGCACCGCGGCCCCCGAGGCCGGCCTCCCGCCCGGGTCGCCGGACGGGCTCGGTGGGCGACGACACGCCCGCGGCCGGGACCGCGGCGGGTGTCACCTCGGTGGACGGGACGTCGCCGGCCGGTCCTGGCGGAACCGTCGTCGGGCCGGGATCCGCGAACGGGGCGGGCGTGAGCGGGCGCGGCGTCGGCTCGGCGGGCACGGCGTCCAGGATGCGCGCGCTCCGCCGCCACATGGGCCCGATCTCGGGGATCAGCGCCTCCTCCAGTTCGTGCCAGGCCTCGGTCGGTCCCTCCGGCCGGGCCGCGGGGTCCTTGGCGAGCATGCGCAGGAGCCACGACTCGAGCGCCGGGGTGATCGACGGGTCGATCTCCCTGGGCGGCCGCGGCTCCTCGTTGACGTGCGCCATGAGCACGGAGAGCGGGCTCTCGTCCCCCGCGAAGGGCACGCGGCCGAGCAGCAGCTCGTACGCGATGACCCCCGCGGCGTAGAGGTCGCTTGCGGGGCCGACCTCCCGCGCGATGGCCTGCTCCGGCGACATGTAGGCGGGCGTCCCGATGGTGGTGCCCTCCTGGGTCGCGAACGTCCCACCCGCCGCGTTCACCGCCTTGGCGACCCCGAAGTCGGCGACCTGGACGGTCCCGTCGGAGGACAGCATGAGGTTCTCGGGCTTCAGATCACGGTGCACCACGCCCCGCTGAGCCGCATGGGCGAGGGCGGCGAGCACCGCCTCGAGCACACCCGCGATCTGGGGCCGCGTGAGGCGTCCGACATGTGGGCGCAGCGATCCCCGCTCCATGCACTCCATGGCGATGTACGGCACGCCGTCGTGCTCGAGGTACTCGAACACGGTCACGATGTTCGGGTGCGAGAGCCCACCGGCGATCCGTGCCTCCCGCAGGAATCGCGCGGCGAACTCCGGCGCCCGCGACACGGGCCCCGCGAGCCGCTTGAGGGCGACGTCCCGGTCGAGGTCCACCTGGCGGGCCAGGTACACCACCGCCATCCCACCCCGCCCGAGTTCCCGGCCGATCCTGTAGCGCCCGACCACCGTCCCGGACTCGCTCATCACCCCACCGGCGCATTCCCCGACCGCATCGCGCGAACCTTAGGGCCCCTCGCCCTCGCCGGCCACCTCCCGCCCCTCCCGAACGGCCCCTCGGCGGCCCCCCAGGGCACCCCGTATTCGATCGCACTCCGGTCGCATCGGCGCCGTGCGCCAACGGTGAAGCGACGAGCAGCGCCCCAGCGAAGGGCCCGAGCCGCACTCGGCCGACTCCGCCGGCCGGGCGAGCAGGAGAACGTGCAATTGGCCGCCCGGATGTGCAATTGCACGCTCGGCGTTCGGCGGACGCCTCGGCGCGGCCCTCCCGCGCACCCCTCGCCCCCCGCGGATCTCCCGACCCAGCGTTTCCTCCGGGCCGCGGACGGACCGCGCCCGTCATCGCCGGGGAACGGATGCCCAATTGGACACCCGGATGTGCAATTGCACGCTCGGCATTCGGCGGGCGCCTCGGGTCCGCGCACCCCTCGCCCCAGCGGATCCCCCGACCCAGCGTTTCCTCCGGGCGGCGGACGGACCGCGCCCGCCATCGCCGGGGAACGGATGCCCAATTGGACACCCGGATGTGCAATTGCACATCGGCGCCGCGCCTGGGCCGTGCGTCCGGCGTGTGAGCGTTGTCACGGTGGGTGCGCCATGTGGGGGCGGTGGGCTGGGAGCCTCCCGGCATGGCGAAGAGCTCGTACAAGGGAGCGGCCCTCGGGAAGACGCCGCCGTGCCTGCTGTGCGGAGGGCCGGGGGACGGTGAGCGCCGGCGGGTGCTGCTGGGGAACGGGGTCGGCGTATGGCTCTGCGGGGCGCACCGCTCGGACGGCTTCTGGCGGCGGCGGGGCGGCCGGGACCTGGTGACGAGCCTGATGCACGCGTGGCGGGCGGCCGGGTGCCTCGACCGGCGCAGGGAACGGGCGCTGGAGTCGCTGCTGCTGCGGATCCGGGATGGCGGGCCCCGGCCGGACGGGCGCCCGGGGAGCTACGCCTGGCCCGGGCTGCGGCGGGAGACCGAGCGGATGGTGGGCCAGGGGCGTCCGGCCGCGAGCATCGTGCGGGACATCCGGTCCCGGGTGCGGGAGGGCGTGGCGGGCCGGGCCCCCTCGGAGTCGACGGTGCGCCGCTGGGTGCGTGAGGCCGGTGCCTCAGGCGGCCCGGGGGGCGAGCAGCCCCGCGGCCCTCAGGGCGTCGGCCGCCTCGCGGACCACCGGGAACGGCAGGCCGCATCGCTCCGCGGCGTCGGTGAGGGAGTGCGCGCCGTCCGCGAGGTTGAGCACCCAGAGCATCGCCATCTCCAGCTGGTTGCCCTTCTCCCCGCCCCGGCGGTTGGTGAGTCCCCGCCGCCCGAGCTGGGGCTCCCCGAAGGGGTTCGTGGACACCGGCCGCTCGTCGCCCTCGAGGATCTCGAGGATCTCGAGGACCGCCGCCAGACTCCCCTCCAGCGCCTCGGCGCCGACCAGCGAGAGGTCGTCCGCGGAGGTGTGGTTCTCCGGGTACTCACCGGGGGGTGTGCGGGAGATGGCCCCAACGGGCAGGTCGTACCCCGGCGAGCAGAACTGGCGCTCATCGCCGCCCCACGGGATGAAGGCCCGCAGCTCATGCGGCTCCGGTCGGTGGGCGAGCGCGAGGGCCGCCGCGCGATCCACGGGGGCGTCGCCGCGCCGGCTGGCCTTGTAGGTGATCGCGCCCGGGTCGCCCACGCACATCACCGCAAGGCCGGCATGGATCCGCGGGAGCCGCTCGGCGTTCGCGGCGAGCCATGCGATCGGCCCGATCGTCCCCGGCGACAGCAGGATCCGGTGCGTACGGCGCGGGGCGGGGCGGCCCGCCAGGATCCGGCCCAGCTCCGCCAGCAGCACCACCCCCGACAGGTTGTCGTTGGCGAGCCCGGGATGGCACACGGGCGTGCTCACCAGCACCTCGTCCCCGCCGGTGCCCTGGATGACGATCTCCCCCATCGTCATCGACCCGAGAGGGTCCAGCTCGGCATCGATCACGACCTCGTACTCGCCCGCCGGGAGGGCCTCGACGTCACGGTGACGCATGCAGAAGCCCCACTCGGGCACCCAGTAGGACGTTCGGTACGGCACCGCGTCCGGCCGTCCCGGCAGCGAGTGGACGTGGGCGAGCAGGGCGTCACGGTCCATCCGGGCGCGCACCGGCGTGCTGTAGCCCACCAGGTGCAGGGGGGAATCGGCGACGTCCACCACCCGCGCCCCGTCCGGGCCCGTCACGTGGGCCTCCCGGACCCGCCACTCCGGCGGGACCGTCCAGTCCCCCACCACCGTGCCCGACCGAACCTCAGTCACCTGGACCGGCACCAGGGTGTCGATGGCGGCCAGCGTCCGGCGGACGCCGTCACCGGTCAGGCTCCGGGGAAGGTCGAAGGTCTCCCGCATCAGCGCGAGCATGCGCGCCCCCGCGCCGGCCAGGTCAGGCGGCGTCACGCCACCGCAGCTCGTCGTCCAGCCGCCCGCCGTCGGCGAGCTCGCTGATGCGGGCCAGGCGCGTGAAGCGCGGCCCCTCGAGGTCGGCGGCGGTGAGCCCGTGATCCCGGAACCAGGCCAGCAGCTCCTGCACCCCGTCGGCCACGGTCATGGTGGGCACGGCCTCCGGCAGGAGCCGTTCCAGCAGCGAGCAGTCGACCCGGTAGTTCCGCAGGTCCGGCCCCGCACCGTCGGCGATGGTGAGGCTGCTGCCCGGGATCGCGTCGTGGACGATCTCGGCGACCTCACGGATCCGGTAGTTCTCGGAGCTGCGCCCCACGTTCACCGCGAGGTTGTGGATGCGGTCACGCGGCGCGGCGAGGATGGCGGCCGCGACCCGGCACACGTCCCGCACGTGGACCAGCGGCCGCCACGGCGACCCGTCGCTCTTGAGCACCACCTTGCCGGTGGAGAACGCGATGCCGGTGAGGTTGTTGACCACCACGTCGCCGCGCAGCCGCGGGGAGGCCCCGTAGACGGTGGCGTTCCGCATGAACGTCGGGGAGAAGTCGTCGGTGGCGAGAGGGGCGATGTCGCGCTCGCCGAAGACCTTGCTCTCGCCGTAGGCCGTGACGGGCAGGAAGTCGGCCCCCTCATCGAGCAGGCCATCGCCGCCGCCGGCGCCGTAGAGGCTGCACGAGGAGGCGAAGACGAACCGGGACGCCCCGGCCTCACGCGCGAGCTCCGCCAGCCGAACCGACGCGCGGTGGTTGATGGCGTAGGTCACATCGGGGTTCAGCTGCCCGATGGGGTCGTTCGAGATGGCCGCCAGGTGGACGACACCGTCGATGCCCCGCAGGTCGTCGGCGGTCACATCGCGCACGTCACGGCCGATCACCGGCACCGGAGCGGGCGCCGGCCCCAGGTCGCATCCGGCGTAGAGGCCGCTGTCGAGACCCACCACCTCGTGGCCGGCGGCGGCCAGCACCTCGGTCATCACGGCGCCGATGTAGCCCTCATGCCCCGTCACGAGCACTCGCATGCCGTTCACCCTCCGTCGGTGGTGACCCGCGCCTCGCGCGGCGTCCGTTCCCAGCCCCCGGACGCACGGCCCCCGGCCATCCGCCCGTACACGCCGAGCTTCCACATCAGGAAGCCGGGGACCTGCCCTGCCAGTC
The DNA here is from genome assembly GCA_001464275.1 of Actinobacteria bacterium Ga0077560. Taxonomy (GTDB): domain Bacteria; phylum Actinomycetota; class Thermoleophilia; order Miltoncostaeales; family Miltoncostaeaceae. The sequence goes on from LNFL01000085.1 coordinate 7,413, forward strand.
GCAGCACGCCGGAGCGCCCGTGGGCCGCGGTGGCGCCGACGCCCAGATACGCCGCCAGCAGGCCCGCGGCCAGTGCCGGCGGCACGAGCACCCCGCGCCGCGCGCCAAACAGGGTGGCGGCCCCGGAGGTGCCCGCGAGCGCCCCCCAGCCGGCGATCGCGAGCGCGAGCGGCGGGGCCGAGCTGTCGGTGAGCGCGATGAGCCCGCGCCAGTCGCCGCGCGCGGCGAGGCGGATCGCCACGCCGGGCACCCCCGCCATCGCCCGCAGACTCCCGCCCTCCCACCGCTCCCGCTGGGCGGTGAGCCCGGCACGGTCCGGCGGGGCGTCGGACTCCACGCGCGCCGCGGGCACGAACCCCACCCGCACCCCGTCGGCCAGGAGCCGCCGGGACAGCGCCAGGTCCTCCGCCTGCTCATCACCGAAGTCCATGCGGTCGAGGTGATCGGCGCGTACCGCCATGCCGGTCCCGCTGAGCATCACCGGCACGCCCAGGCGCGCCAGGCCGGCGGGCCGCAGCAGGTTGCGCAGGAACATCCCGAGCGCGACCCCGCCCGCGGCCGAATCGCCGTCACCGTCACCCACCAGGTTGGCCGTCTGCACCACCGGCGCGCGCCGCAGCGCCTCCGCCACGTGGGCCGCGAGCCCCGGCGAGCACCGGCAGTCCGCGTCCACGAACAGCAGGCCGGCACCGCGCCCGGTGAGCGTGGCGTAGTGCGCCAGCCCGTCGCGCAACGCCGCCGGCTTGCCGCGCGGGCCGCCGTCGCGCTGCAGCACCCGCGCCCCGAGGTCCCGCGCCACACGCGCGGTGCCGTCGGTGCAGTGATCGGCGATCACCAGCACCCGTCCCAGGCCGGGGGCCCCCTCGGGCAAGCCCAGGCTGCGCAGCAGCACCGGGAGGTTCCGCTCCTCGTCGTGGGCGGGGATGATCACGTCCACGTGGCCGGAGGTCGCCGGCGGGCGGGCCCCACGGGCCCGTCGGAGTGCGCCGAGCCCCGCGAGCGACGCGGCGAGCCAGGTGCCCCACCACGCGATGAACGGGGCGCCGAGCAGCCAGGCGGCCCGCCTCACGCGGGCGTCCCCACCGCTCCCCGCAGGATCCCCGCGAGCCGTTCGGCGGAGATCGCCACATCGAACTCGCGCATCACCGTCTCCCGGCCCGCCGCGCCCATCCGCGCGCGCACCGCCGAATCGGAGAGACCGGCGAGGGCATCGGCGATGAGGTCGGCCCGGCCGGGCCGCAGCAGCACGCCCGACACCCCGTCCTCCACGAGCTCCCCGATGCCGGCGATCCGCGTGGTGACCACCGGCAGTCCCATCGCCATCGCCTCCATCAGCACCACCGGAACGCCCTCGGCGAAGCTCGGCAGGCAGAACACGTCGGCGGCGGCGTAGTGGTCACGCATCGTGTCCTGACCCACCGCCCCCGCGAGGTGCACCGCACCTCCCAGTCCGAGCTCGGCGACGTGCCGCTCCAGGTGCGCGCGGTCGGGACCGTCGCCCACGAGCTCGAGCCGGGCGTCGATCCCCCGCTCCCGCAGCAGCGCGACGGCGTCCACGAGCAGCGACTGCCCTTTGTCGGGCACCAGACGGCCCACGCACACCACCCGCAGCGATCCGTCCTCGGGGCGGGCCGGGGCGGGCGCGTATACGGCGGGGTCCACGCCGCAGCGCACCAGGTGCAGCTTGTCCCAGTGCTCGCGCTCCACGAGCTTCATGAGCTGGCTGCGGCAGAAGTCGCTGATGCACGACACGAACCGGGCATCCCGGGTCTTGTCGGCCAGGCGGTGCCCGGGCACGTCGAAGAACTCCGTGGGGCCGTGCATCGTGAAGCTCCAGCTCCAGCCCGGCCCACCGATGGCCGCCACCAGCTGGGCGACGTCCGCGCCCACGTTCGCGAAGTGGGCGTGCACATGGCGGATGTCGCGCCGACGGCACTCGTCCCACACCAGCACGGCCTCACCGACGTAGAACGCCTGCCAGAGCGCGGCCCGCGGCCCGAGCGACAGCCCCCGCCGCACGGCGCCCAGCGCCGCCCGAAAGAACCGTCCCCTGGCCGTGAGCGCGGCGCGCCCCACGGACGCGGCGAAGCGGCGCGGGTCCGGTGGGAGCAGCACGATGGTGGCGTCCGCCTCCTCACGGTCTTCCGGAGCGATGAGCTGCTCCGGCGGCGTCCGCCGGACGCTGAACGACGTGACATCCACGCCCTGGCCGCGCAGACCACGCACCTCCCGCAGGATGAAGCTGTGGGACAGCGACGGGTAGAGGCTCGTGATGTAGGCGACATTCATGACGGGGGCTATCCTGCCGAAGGTTTCGACGGCACCGCCGTCACATCGGCCGTGGGACGCCACGGCTCAAGCCGGGCGCGCTCATGCGGCCGCAACCCCCCGAACCCTGGCAGATCCGAACGTGTCCACCCAGGAAACCGCACCTCCGCGCGACCTCCCGCCCGTCCGCCGGTCCCTCGTGGAGGCGGTCCGGGCGCGCCCGCTGCTGGCGTTCGGACCCGCCGTGTGGCCGGGTTGCTGCGCGCGCCGGTCTACACGGCCACCACCCGCATGTCGGTCGCCCCGATCGACGCGACCAGCTCCACCGATCCGGGCTTCCAGGAGGGCGTCGCGAACGTGGCGAACGCCTACGCGCGGCTCATCGATTCCCGCGCCGTGCTGGCGGAGGTTGCGAGCACCCTCGGCACCCCGGAGACCGCGCTGGCCGGCCGGATCACGGCCGCGGCGATCCCCGACTCGCCGCTGTTCGACGTCACCGCGACCGGATCGTCGGGGGCGGAGGCCCGCACCACGGCCAACGCCGCGGCGAACTCCCTGCGCACCTACGTCGCTCGCCTGACGGCCACGAACCCGGATGCCGAGCGGCTCTTCCAGGACTATCAGGTGGCATCGCGCCAGCTGGCGTCGGCCCGAGCGGCGCTGGCCGTGGCCCGGCGCACCGCCGCCCGCAGAGGCGCCACCGCCCAGGACCGCGACCGGGCGATCCGCGCGCAGGCCCGCGTCGATGCCGCCGCATTGCGGGCCGAGGCGGTGAGCGAGCTCTACCGCCAGAGCCTGTCCGGCACCGCCTCGGCCAACGTGATCCAGATCCTCAACCCCGCCGGCGCCGCGGCCTCCGATCGCAGGCGCACGCTCACACGCTTCGGCGCCGTGGGCCTCATCGCGGGCTGCCTGCTGGGCCTGGCGCTCGCCATGGCCGCCCCGGACGCGGCGCGCCGGCGCCGGGGATACCGCCCGACGCACGTCCCCGGGTCCTGACCGAGCCGGGACACCCGCGTGTGGCCGTGGTGATCCCATGTTGGAACGACGGCGCGTTCCTGGAGGAGGCCGTCGCCTCGGTGCATGCGCAGGATGAGCCGGCCGAGGTCGTCGTGGTGGACGACGGGTCCACCGACGAGGCCACGCTGGCGGTCCTGGACCGGCTGCGGGCGAGCGGCGAGCGGGTGGTGCGACGGGAGAACGGGGGCGTCGGGGCCGCGCGCATGACGGGCGTGGCGGAGACCACCGCGCCGTACGTGTTCCCCCTCGACGCCGACGACCGCCTCGCCCCCGGGGCACTGCGTTCCCTCGCCGACGCGCTGGAGGCCCGCCCCGGCGCCGCCGCCTCGTGGGGCGACACCCGCGCGTTCGGCGCGATCAACTGGGTGTTCCCCACCTGGAAGACCCTCGACCCGTGGCTGATCACCTACCTGAACCGGGTTCCGGTGGGATGCCTCTACCGGCGCAGCGCCCTCAAGGACGTGGGCGGCTGGACCCTCACCGAGGGCTACGAGGACTGGGACATGTGGCTGGCCCTGGCGTCTCAGGGATGGAGCGGCACGCACATCGGCCGTGTGCACCTGGAGTACCGCCAGCACGACACCCCGCGCATGCTCGCCCGCGAGCGGGACCGGCACGAGCAGACGATGGCGCGCTACCGCGAGCGGCACCCCGAGATCTTCGCCGCCCGTGGCCAGACCGCCCGGGAGAGCCTTGCCCCCCTGCGGGTCCGCGTGGCCTTCCGCCTGATCGACCGTCTGCCGCGCATCCCGGAGTCCCGCCGCCACCGGCTCCACGACGTGGCCATCCGCACGCTCCTGCGGGGGACCCGTCCGATCGTGGACGGCGTGCCCCAGCCCGGCCCGCTGCAGGTGCTGGTCCGCAAGCTCACGCGGCGGTAGACCGGCACCCGCCCGGCGTGCCGCGCCGTGCCCGGTGGGGTAGCGTGCGCCACGTGATTGCGGGTTCTGCAAGATTCGGCGTTCTCGCCGCCGCCGGTGGGCTCGCGCTGGTGCCCGCGGCGATCGGCGCCCCCGCCTGCCCCCCGCCGCGGCCGGCGATCGCCCTCACCACGGTGGCGGTGCCGCAGGCGACCCGTCCCGTGGTGCGGGTGCCCGCCGCCCGGCCGCGGTGCGCCACCCTGGCCCGTCTGCCCGCCAGCGGCATCCGGCTGGATGCGCGCCCGGGCGGCGTCGTGGTGCTGCGCATCCCCGGCAGGGCCGCGGTGCGGATCCCCGCTCGCGGGCGGGCGGTCGTCGTGGCCGCCGACGCCGCCCGCGACCGGCTCGTGGTGGCATGGGGCGGCTCGCGTCGCACCGTCCGGGCGCGCGTCGGCCCGGAGCCCCGCGTGCTGGTGCGGGGCGCGCGGGTGGCGGTCGCCGCGCCACCCGCCGCCCCGGGATCGCCCGGGACGACGCCCCCCGCACCCGCCGCGTCGCCGCCGCGCGCGGCTGCCCCCCTTCCGCCGGCGATCCCTCCCCTCCCGGTCCCCGTCGCCCGTCCCGATGCCCTGTTCGCACCCGGCGGCACCTGGAACGAGCGCGTCGACTCCGCCGAGATCGCCTCGGACAGCGCCGCCGTGGCAGCGGACCTGCGCGCGCAGGCGCAGCGGACCGGGACCTGGATGAACACCGACCGCTGGAGCGTGCCGGTGTACGTGGTGGGACCGGGCGTCCCGCGGGTGACGGTGCGCGACAGCGACGACGGGGAGATGAACCTTCCGGGCGCCTGGCGCTGGGGCACGGTGCCGCTTCCCGCCGGCGCCGTCGCCGCGGGACCCCACCCGGACGGCGACAACCACCTGGTGGTCTGGCAGCCCAGCTCCGACACCATGTGGGAGTTCTGGCGGTTCCGCCGCACCGCCGCCGGCCCGGAGGCGCCCCACGGGGCCCGCATCGAGCGCGTCTCGCAGTCCAACGGGTCGATCCCCAGCCCGTACGGGGCGACCGCCTCGGGGATCGCGCTCGCCGCCGGGATGGTCACCGCCCGGGACATCGCGAGGGGCTCCATCGACCACGCGCTGGTGATCGGCATCCCGGAGATCCGCGCCGGGTCGGTCGTGGCCCCCGCGACCCGCACCGACGGTCACGTCGACCGCGCCTCGGCGCCCGTGATGGGGAGCCGGTTCCGCCTGGACCCCGCCGTCGAGGTCTCCGCCCTGGGCCTGCCGCCGCTCACGAGGATGGTGGCGCTGGCCGCCCAGCGGTACGGGCTCATCGTGCGAGACCGCTCCGGATCGGTCGCCTTCTACGGGGAGGATCCGGTCGCCACGGGCACCGACCCCTTCACGGCGGCCCTGCGCGGCGGCGAGATGGGTGAGGTGATGCGCACGTTCCCCTGGGAGCACATCCAGCTGGTGCGCCCCGGCGGGTGAGCGATCAGCCTCTCAGGCGGGTCCACAGCGCATGGGTCCCGAGGCGCGCCGCGAACGGCAGGCCCTGCACCACGTACCGCACGAACAACCGGCGGGGCTCCTGCACCAACCGGTACACCCACTCCAGTCCGGCGCGCTGGATGAGGCCCGGCGCCCGGGGGATCTCGCCGGAGACGAAGCTGAAGCTCACCCCCAGCCCCAGGAACCAGGCACCGGGGAGCTCCGCGCGCAGCGCCTCGGACACCCGGCCGGAGCGCGGGAAGCTGCGCGCGTCCCGCAGGGCGCCGCGAACCTCGTCCATGCGCGCGGCGTCGGCGTCGAAGCCCATCGGGGGGCACATCGTGCCCGCCACGCGCAACCCCGGGAAGCGCTCGCGCAGGACCCCGGCCGCGTCGTCCGCGGCGCCCGGGTTCCCGCCCAGCAGGAACACCGACCGGCCCGCGGCCGCGCAGGCCCCGGAGAGGCTCCAGATGAGGTCCGATCCGGCCACGCGCTCGGGCAGCGGGGTGCCGGCGAGCCCGCAGGCCCACACCAGCGGCATGCCGTCCGCCAGCACCAGGTCGGCGGTGGCGTACAGCTCGCGCACTCCGGGCTCGCGGCGGTACTGGCGCAGGTGATCGAGGTTCGGGGTCACCACCACGCCACCCCGGCCCTGGGCCAGCGCGTCGACGATGCGCGCGACGGCCTGGTCCTCGGTCACGGGGTCGATCGACATGCCCATGAGGGGCACGCGCGGGGGGTGGCTCACGACGGGGACCTCGCGGCTCGGGGGACAACGTTCGGGGATCGCCGGGTGGCGACGCTAGCATTGGCGGGCCCAATGCTGGTGACCCCGCGAACCACGCGTCCCTGTGGCGCTCTTCAGCAGTCCTCGGCCACCGGGCCGCGCCCCTCAAGGGGCGGGGCGGTGGGCCGATGACCTCCGGCATGGATCCCGAGCCGCAGCCCGCCGCGACCGGCGGCACCGCGGCGCCCGCGCCGGCGCCCGACCCGAATGACCTGGTGACCGTGCTCACCGGGCAGCCGCGCCCGAGCCGCCGGCTCGCGGACGCGATCCGCGAGCGGCCGGTGCTGTTCCTGGCTCCCATCGCGATCGGGCTGGTCCTGGGCCTGCTGGCGGGCCTGCTGCGCTCCCCGGTCTACACGGCCGAGACCCGCCTTGCGATCGCCCGTGTGAGCGTCTCCACGCAGTCCCTGCCGGGCTTCGCCGCCGGAGTCCAGGACCTCGCGGTGACGTACTCCCGCCTGGCGACCGCCGACGACGTGACCCGCGAGGCGGGCCGCCTGCTGAACGCGGACCCCGACTCGCTCGAGGGCCGCGTGACCGGATCCCCCATCCCCCAGAGCCCGCTCTTCCGGCTCGAGGCGACCGGGTCCTCGGAGGACGAGGCCATCGCCACCGCGAACGCGACCAGCCAGGCCCTGCGGTCCTACGTGGCGCGCCTGAACGCCGACAACCCCGACAGCGAGCGCATCTACGCCGCGTTCCTGCTGGCCGCGCGCGACCGCGTGGACGCCCAGCGCGCCGTCCGCTCCGCCGAGGCGGCCGCGGTCCGGCGGCCCGGCGTGGTGACGCTGCGGCGGCTGGTGAGCGCCCAGTCCCGCGCCGCCGGCGCCGCGCTGCGCGCCGAGTCGCTGCGCGACCAGTACAAGCAGAGCATCGCCGGGAGCGGCTCCGCGAGCCTGGTGCAGGTGGTGAACCCCGCCCGCGCCGCGACCTCCGACCGTGGCGACGCCGTGCAGCGGCTCGCGCTGCTGGGCCTGATCGGCGGCGTCCTGGTGGGCCTGCTGCTGGTGCTGATGTGGCCCAAGGGCGAGGAGCAGGCGTACCGGCCCCTGCATGCCCGCTCCAGCTGACCGGCACACCCTGAGCTCACGTCCGGTCCTGTGGGCGGGGGCCGGGGCCGTCGCCGCGCTCGCCATGGGCGCGGGCCTGGCCGCCGCGGGGCCGCGGCTGGCCGTCGTCGCGCTCGCGCTGGTCGGGATCGCATCCGCCGCCGTGCTGGCCCGCCGGCTCACCCCCGCCCAGGTCCTGTGCGCCGGGGCGGCCCTGGCGGTCCTGTCCGGCAACTGGGGCCTGCTGGGCATGCCGTTCGGCATCGACCGGCTGGTGGTGCTCGCGGGTGTCGCCGCGACGCTGGTGGCCGCGGCGCGCGACCCGGAGCTGCGCCTGGTGGCGCGTCCGGTGCACCTGGCCCTGGCGGCGACATCGGCGTGGGCGGTGTGCTCGGCCCTGCTGGCCGGCACCCTGTCCGACACGGTCGCCATGTACTCCCTGATGGACCGCTTCGGGATCGTCCCGTTCCTCGCGTTCTTCGTCGCGCCGTACGCGTTCCGCACGCTCGCGGCCCGGCTCGCGCTGGTGAAGACGCTCGTCCTGGTGGGCCTCTACCTGGGCCTCACGGCCGTGTTCGAGGAGGTGGGCCCCACCGCGCTGGTGTTCCCGCGCTTCATCCTGGACCCGTCGGTGGGACTGCACTTCGACCGGGCTCGCGGGCCCTTCCTGGAGGCCTCCGCCAACGGGGTCGTGCTGGTGATGTGCCTGGTGGTGTGCGTGCTCGGCGTCCGGCAGCTGGAGGGCCGCTGGCGTCCGCTGTGCATGGCCGCGGCCGGCCTGTGCGTGGTGGGCATCGCCCTCACCCTCACCCGCTCCGCCTGGATCGCCGCGGTGCTGGGCGGCGCGGCCGCGCTCTCCTACGCGCCGCACCTGCGCAGGTACCTGCTGCCGGCCGCCGGAGCGCTGGTGGTGAGCATCGTGGCGATCCTGGTGCTGGTCCCGGGCTTCGCCGGCAGCGCCCAGCAGCGCGCCGAGGACCAGTCACCGGTGTGGGACGATCATCGAGGACCATCCCCTCACCGGGCTGGGCTGGTCGCGGTTCCCCACCGCCAGCCCGGACTACTTCCGCCAGGCCGAGGACTACCCGCAGCAGGGCGAGGGCCTGGTGGTGCACAACGTGCCCCTGCTCTACATCACCGAGCTCGGCATCCTGGGCTTCGCGATCTGGATCCTGGGCGCGGCCGTGGCGCTCATCGGCCCGCTGCGACGGCGGCTGCCGCATCCGATGGCCGACTGGCAGGCCGCGCACCTGGCGATCCTGGTGGCGTGGGCCACGGTGGCGATGTTCGCGCCCCTGGCGCAGTTCATGCCGAACCTGCTGGTCTTCATGTGGGCCGGGGTGACCGCCGGCTGCGTGCCGTGGATGAGCCCGCTCAGCGCCCGGCCGCAGCGCGCCGCGCCGACCACGCCCGCGCCGCCCGGAACACCGGCCGATGTGGCGCGAGCAGCGCCCGTGCCGTCCTGAAGCCACCCTCGGCCAGCCGAGCATCGATGTGCTCGAGGATGTGGTGGTGGAGGTCCGCGAAGGCCGGCTCCCGGAGCGGCCGGCCCAGCAGCACCCACTTGCTGAGGCTCCGCGCGTACCGCGCCGTGACCGCAGTGACCCTCCGCCGCAGCTCGTCCGGGTCGAGGAACCGGTGCCCCACGATGAGCAGCGCGTCGAGATCGCCTGGCACCTGCAGCCGCATGCGCTCCGCGACGCCGCTCTGGGCGCCCGCATTGTCGGTGTCGAAGGTGAGGACCTGGGGCAGGAACGCGAAGCCCCCGCGCTCGAGGACGTCCGCGTACCCGATCTTGTCGGTCGAGGGACCCGGTTCCCCCTCGGGGTGGTTGGGCGGCCAGTCCTCGGGCGGGTACAGGGCGTCGATGCCCTCCAGGGCCTCGGCGCGGTACAGGCACGCCGACGGCGTGCCGAACGTGTCGGGGCCGCCCAGCAGCCAGGCGCGCATCGCCTCGCGGCCGGACACCAGGTACGGCGTCGGGACCGGCCGGGTGGGCGCCACGATCGTGCCCTCGCGCCAGCGCGCCGCCACCATCACCACGCCCGGGCCGGCGGCCTCCACCATGCGGCGCAGGCAGTCGGGCGTCATCCGGTCGTCCGCACCGAGGTGCTTCACGAACTCCGCCCCGGCGGGGACCTGGTGCATCGCCCGGTTCCAGGACCCCAGCATGGAGAGGTGCTCCTCGAAGCGCACCAGACGCACCCGGGGGTCATCCGCGGCGAGCCGTGCGACGATTGCCGACGTGTCGTCCGTGCTCGCGTTGTCCACGACCACGTGGACCCAGTCGGTGTGGTCCTGGGCCTGCACGGAGGCGACGCAACCGGCGATGTGCGCCGCGCCGTTGAAGACGGGCGTGATGACGGCCACCAGCGGCAGCGTGGGATCCTCTCCGGATGGTGCTGGCGTCAGTTACCTGCCAATCGTAGGCCAGAAAGGTCCGATGACGTGAATCCCGCCACCGCACCCGGCGCGCCCTCCGCGACCGCCCGAGCCCTCCAGGAACGGGCACACCGGCTCATCCCCGGTGGGTCCCACACCTATGCCAAGGGCGACGACCAGTACCCGCGGTGTGCGCCTCCACTCATCGTCCGCGGCGAGGGTTGCCATGAGTGGGACGTGGACGGCAACCGGTTCATCGGGTACGCCCTGGGCCAGCGGTGCGTGACGCTCGGCCACGGACGGGCGGAGGTGGTGGAGGCCGCGGCACGGGCCCTGCGCGACGGGACGAACTTCAACCGCCCGTCGGTGCTGGAGGGCGAGGTCGCAGAGGCCCTCCTGGACCTGGTACCCGGCGCCGAGATGGCGAAGTTCACCAAGGACGGATCCACGGCCAACACCGCGGCCGTCAAGCTGGCCCGGGCCGCGACCGGCAAGCGCGTGGTGGGGCTGTGCGCCGACCACCCGTTCTTCAGCTACGACGACTGGGCGATGGGCATCACGCCGCTCGACGCCGGGATCCCCGCCGAGAACGTCAGCCTCACCGACACCTTCAGGTTCAACGACCTCGCGTCCGTCGACGCCCTGTTCGACCGTCACCCCGGCGACGTGGCATGCCTGATGCTCGAGCCCTGCCGGCCCGACGCCGACCCCGAGCCCGGGTTCCTGGAGGGGTTGCGCGAGCGGTGCACACGCCACGGCGCGGTGCTGGTGTTCGACGAGATGACCACGGGGTTCCGGTTCCACCTGGGCGGCGGTCAGGCGTTGTTCGGCGTCACGCCGGACCTCTCGACGTTCGGCAAGGCCATGGGCAACGGCATCGCGATCTCGGCGATGGTGGGTCCCCGGTCGCTGATGGATCTGGGCGGGCTGACGACCACGGAGGCCCGGGTGTTCCTGCTGTCCACCACCCACGGCGCCGAGTCGCCGGGCCTGGCCGCGGCACGGGAGGTCATCCGCATCTACCGCGAGGAGGGCGTCGTGGAGCGCCTGGCCGCCACCGGGGAGCGGCTGCGCGCCCTGGTGCAGCAGGCGATCGACGCGTCCGGCGTCGGGAGCGCCGTGGACGTCCGCGGGCGTCCCCAGGGCCTGCTGTTCGGCAACCGGGACCCGCAGGGCGCACCGTCACAGGCGTACCGCACGCTCTTCCTGCAGGAGCTCATCCGCGGCGGCGTGCTGGCCCCGTCCTTCCTGGTCACCAACGCGCATACCGAAGCCGACCTGCTGCGGACCGCCGAGGCGGTGTCCGGCGCGCTGACGGTGTACCGCCGCGCGCTGGACGAGGGGGTGGACGGCCTGCTGGAGGGCCCGCCCAGCAAGACCGTGTACCGGCGGCACAACTGAGGACCCTCCTCGCCATCGTGGCCATCGTGGGCCTGGTCGTGGTCGCCGCGGTGCTCACGACCCGGCCCGCGGACGACTCCGAACCGGTGCAGAGCCCGGAACGCGGGCAGCTGTTCGCGCCGGACAGCGTGTGGAACGCCCCGCTGCCGGACGACGCCGAGCTGGATGCCACCTCCGAGGTGGTGGTGCGTGAACTGGCGCGCCAGGCGGCGGCCGGCGCGACCCTGAACGTGGGCTCCTACAGCACGCCGGTCTACACCGTCCCGGCCGACCAGCCGACCGTGCGGGTGCGCGACGCCGACGACGGCTTCATGGAGCAGCCCGGTCCGCTGGCGTGGGGTGACGTGCCGCTCCCGCCCGACGCCGAAAGTGCCGACGGCGAGGACCGGCACCTGGTGGTGTGGCAGCCGTCCACCGACACGATGTGGGAGTTCTGGGACCTGCGGCGCACGCCCGAGGGCCCCTCGGCCCGCCACGGCGCCCGCATCAACGGCGTCTCCACGCACCCCGGCGTGCTCCCCGCCCCGTACGGCGCGACGGCGACCGGCCTGCCGGTGATCGCCGGCACCATCCTGGCCGACGACGTGGCCCGCGGCCGGATCGACCACGCGCTGGCCCTCGCCATCCCGGAACCGCGCCGCGAGTGGCTCACCGCCCCGGCCACGCGCACCGACGGCTGGTCGACGCGCCCGGAGACGCCCATCGAGGGTTCCCGCTTCCGCCTGGATCCGGCACTGGACATCGACGCACTGGGGCTGCACCCGTTCGTGGCGATGCTCGCCCACGCCGCCCAGGACCACGGGCTCATCCTTCGGGACAAGGCGGGAGGCGTGGTGCTCTTCGGCGAGGACCCGCGCGGCCTGGGCGGGAAGGACCCGTTCGCGGCCGCCCTGCAGGGGGCGGACCCCAGCGCGCTGATGCGCAGCTTCCCGTGGGACCGGCTGCAACTGCTGAAGACCGAGCCGGTCTGCTGCTGGACCCGCTGACGCGCCGCGCGCGGCGGCGATGCGGCGTTTCTAAGTACCACGGTGGTTGCTTTTAGAGCGACCGCGCCCTAACCTGCGCCCGCCCGAACATTCGAAGTTCGGTCGACCGAATATCTGGGGGTGGGATCGTGGTGAAGGGGTTCGTGATCGTCCTGCTGTGCGCGCTGGCCGCGATGACCGGCTGCGGAGGTGATGACGACCCGCCGGCGTCGGCAACCGCACCCGCGGCCGCGGCGTTCCCCGTCACGATCGACCACGCGTTCGGGGCGACCACCATCGACGACGCCCCGCAGCGGGTGGTCACCTGGGGCTGGGGCAGCGCCGACGCGGCCATCGCGCTCGGCGTCATCCCCGTCGCCATTCCGTTCCAGAGCTATGGGGGCGACGCGCAGGGCGTGCTGCCATGGATCCGCCAGGCCGTCGAGGACGCCGGCGCCCCCATGCCGGAGGTGCTGCCCGACACGGCCGAGGAACCGCCGTACGAGCGGATCGCCGCGACTGAGCCGGACCTCATCCTCGCCCCGTACTCCGGGATCACCGAGGAGCAGTACGACCTGCTGTCCAAGATCGCCCCCACCGTTGCGTTCCCCGGTGAAGCCTGGGCGACCCCGTGGCGGGACACGATCCGAATCGTGGGGACGGCCCTCGGCCGCGCTCCGCAGGCCGGCGCGCTGCTGGATGACATCGACGCGGCGCTCGCGACCCAGGCCGATGAGCACCCGGAGCTGGAGGGCAAGACCGTCGCGATGGTCTGGGACACCGCGGGCACGTTCTACGTCTACCGGCCCGCGGATGCCCGCGTGGAGGCGACGCTCGCGCTCGGGCTGCGGAGCGCCCCGGCGGTCGATGCGCTGGCGAGCGGCGACGACACGTTTTTCTACACGCTCAGCCGGGAGCGCGTGGACGAACTGGAGAGTGACATCCTCGTGAGCTTCGCCGACACTCCGCAGCTCTCCAGGGCATTCCTCGCCTCGGCGCACGGCCGGACGATGCCGCAGGTCCGGAACGGAACTGTGGCCGAGGTGGTGGGTAAGGAGTTCATCGCCGCGGTCTCCCCGCCCACCGCCCTGTCGCTGACGTGGCGCCTCGAGGAGTACACCGACATCCTCGCGGCCGCCGCGAGGGCCGTGGACGACTGAGTCCGGACTGGCCGGCGGATGACCACCCGTCCCATCGGCATCGCCATGCCGGGCGCCGCGTTCCGATTCCGGCGGATCGCGGCGCTCGCGGCGGCGGGCCTCGCCCTGGTCGCCGCCTCCGCGCTCTCCCTCGCCCTCGGTGCGCGGGGCATCGCCGCCGGCGAGGTGCTCGACGCCGTGTTACGGCCGGAGGCCGGCAACAACGACCACATCGTGGTCCGTGAGCTCCGCCTTCCGCGCACCCTCATCGGGATCGCCGCGGGGTCGGCGTTCGGGGTGGCAGGGGCGCTCATCCAGAGCGTGACCCGCAACCCGATCGCGGACCCCGGACTGCTCGGTCTGAACGCCGGGGCCGCGCTCGCCGTCGTGACGGCGATCTCGGTGTTCGGTACCTCGTCACCGGGCCAGCAGGTGTGGTTCGCGTTCGCGGGGACCGCAGCCGCGGCGGCGGTCGTCGCGGGTGTCGCCTCCGCGGGACGGGCGGGTGCGACACCGGCCAGGGTGGCGCTGGCCGGGGCTGCCGTCGCCGCGGCCGCCACGTCGATCACCACGCTCCTGCTGCTCTCGAACCTCGAGACGCTGGACCGCTTCCGGTTCTGGCAGGTCGGCTCCCCGGCCGGCCGGGACCTGGACGCCCTCGCGGTCCTGCTCCCGGCCCTGATCGCGGGCTTCACCATTGCCGCCGCCGCCGGGAGGATGCTGAACGCGATGGTGCTGGGCGACGACCTCGCCCGGAGCCTCGGTGCGCGTGTCGGAGTCGCCCGCGTCGCGTGCGCGGTGGGCGTGGTGCTTCTGTGCGGGGCCGGCACCGCGCTCTCGGGCCCCATCGCGTTCATCGGGCTGATGACCCCGCACCTCGCCCGTCGTCTCTGCGGCACCGACCACCGCTGGACCCTCGCGGCATCGGCCCTCTTGGGGGCCGCCCTCCTCGTGACCGCGGACGTGGCCGGGCGCCTCCTCGCACCTCCCGGTGAGGTGGAGGCGGGCCTGGTGGTCGCGGTCATCGGCGCGCCCGTGATGGTGGCGGTGGTCCGCAGGTCGATGGTGAGCGCCCCGTGACCGCCACGGCCGTGGGCCGGTTGCGCGCGCGCCGCCGGCGACGGGCGGTGCTGGCGGTCATCGGGGTGCTCGCCGCGGTGGCAGCGGTCGCCGCCATCGCCCTGACCTCGGGTGCGTATGCGATCCCGCCGACCGAGGTCGTCGCGACCCTGCTCGGCGGCGGCGAGCGCCAAGCGCACTTCATCGTGATGGAGATCCGTCTCCCGCGGCTGGTGCTCGGGGCGCTCGTGGGGGCCGCCCTGGGGACGGCCGGCGCGCTGTTCCAGACCCTGTTCGGGAATCCGCTCGCCAGCCCGGATGTCATCGGCATCACCGCGGGTGCGTCGGTCGCCGCCGTGGTCGCGGTGCTCGTGGCCGGGCTCACCGGGATCGCCGTGCCGCTGGCCGCGTTCGCCGGCGGCGTGACGGTCGCGGCTGCGGTGTACCTGCTGGCCGGGTGCGGCGGCGCCGCAGGGGAGCGCTTCGTGCTGATCGGCGTGGCGGCGGCCTTCCTCGCAAACGCGATCCTGGGTTACCTGCTCACCAGAAGCGAGGTCCGCGAGGCGCACGCCGCGCTGGTCTGGCTGGTCGGCAGCCTGAGCGGGGCCGGGTGGGATGAGATCGGCGTGCTCGTCGCGATGTTCGCCGTCCTGGCACCGGTCACCGTGATGGCATCGCGGTCGCTTCCCGCCCTGCAGCTGGGTGAGGACGCCGCGCGTGGGCTCGGCGTCCCGGCCGAGGCCGCCCGGCTCACGCTGCTGGGGCTGGGGGTGGCGCTCACCGCGGCGGCGACCGCCGCCGCCGGGCCGGTGGCCTTCGTCGCCTTCGTTTCGGGCCCGATCGCCCGGCGGATCACGGGATCGGCGTGCGGGGCGCTCGTGGCGTCCGCGGCCGTCGGGGCCCTGGTCGTCACGCTCGCCGACCTCGCGGCCCTGCATCTGCTTCCCGGCGGGGATCAGGTCCCGGTGGGAGTGATCACCGGGGCTGCGGGTGCGCCGTATCTGCTGTGGCTCCTCATGACCGAAGGACGCCGAGGGGGAACGACATGACCGGACTCGGTGGCGGCCCGGACCGGCTGACGGCCCGTGGCGTGCGGATGGCCTACGACGGCGCCGAGGTCGTCCGAGGCGTCGACCTCGCCCTGCGCGACGGAGAGATCCTGGCCATCGTGGGGCCGAACGCCAGCGGGAAGTCGACCCTGCTGCGTGGCCTGGCGCGGCTCATGCGCCCCACCGTCGGCGCCGTCCTCCTGGACGGTGCCGACATCCGCCGGCGCCCCACCCGGGACGTCGCGCGCGTGCTCGGGCTGCTGCCGCAGCAACCCGTCGCACCGGACGGCATCACCGTGGCCGAGCTGGTCGACCGGGGGAGGCATCCCCACCGCGGATGGCTGCGCGGCTCGGGCGATGACCGGCGGGCTGTGGCGGCGGCCCTCGATGCGACGGGGACGGCGGATCTCGCCGACCGGCTCGTCGACGGGCTCTCCGGGGGACAACGGCAGCGCGTCTGGATCGCAATGGCGGTCGCCCAGGAACCCGAGGTGCTGCTGCTGGACGAACCCATCAGCTTCCTCGACGTCGCGCACCAGATCGACGTCCTCGAGCTGCTGTGCGATCTCAACCGGCGCCGCGGAACGAGCATCGCCATGGTGCTGCACGACCTGAACCTCGCGTCGAGGTACGCCCAGCGGCTGGCGGTCATGGCCGAGGGGCGGGTCGTCGCGGCAGGCCGCCCCGCGGAGGTGCTGACCGAGTCCGTGCTCCGTGAGGCGTTCGGCCTCGACGCACGACTGATGCGCTGTCCGGTGGGCGGCACGCCCATCGTCGTGCCGGTGCGGCGCTTCCGGGGCCCCGCGGCACCGTGACCGGCGGATGGATCGCCCGGGCGGCGGGCATTGTGCGGCCGCTCGGCGTGACGGCCGTTGCCGGCACGCCGCAGGACGCCGCGTGGGTTCGCGGGGAGGCGGCGGCGACACCTCGACAGCTCCGGGATCTGGTGGCACGGCGGGCCGCGGGACTCGGGACCCGGGACTCGCGCGTGGCCGGCACCTTCCTCCTCGAGGGCTGGTCCTGGGCCGTTGCCGCACCCGCCCTGGCGGCGCTCCTGCACGAGCGACGCGCCCCGGACACCGCGCCGGGCACCGTGCGCCTGCGGTTCGGCGAAGACGGCACCGTCCCGGCGATCGCGTTCGGTGGTGCCATCGGGCTGCTGCCGGACGACCCCGCCGCCGGGATGCCGGGCACGATCGTCTTCGATGGGCTGCGCGAGCTCGTCACATGGGTGCGCGTTGGGCTTGCCGGGTCACACCTGCATCCTCTGGCGGCCGGGCTCGCTCCGCTGGCGGACAGGCCTCTGGGGGCCCTCCGCGCCTCGGTGCATGACGTGTTGTCCGGCGCGCTCGTGCACCTGGCGACCGCCGGACCCGAGCCGGTCGATCCCCGTTCGGTGGCGGACCTGCTGTTCGGGACCGACCCACTCGCGCGTGCTCCGCGGCTGATGGACCGGCCGGGCGGGCAGGGCCTGGAACGGCGTCGCATCGGCTGCTGCCAGATGTTCCGGCTCGGCGCCGAGCGGTGCGCCGCCTGTCCCGGAGCACCGGGGCCCGACCGGGACTGAAGGCGCGTCACCGTAGGCGGCCAATGGTCGCTCCCCGCGGTTCGGCCACCGTGACAACCGTTGCGGGGTACGCAGGCGGGCGCGGCCCCCCTGCCGGACCATTGTCCGGCTCGCTCCGGCCCCCCGACCGCAGGCGTCCCCGAGTGTGCAATTGCACATCCCGACGTCCAATTGCACACGCCCCGGGCCGCCGGGGATGTGGCGGATATGAGAGGTTTCGGCCCATGCCCACCTCGGTGATCGGACGCGCAAAGGGCGCGGTGGCGCGACGGCTGCGGGAGAGCCGGCGCGGGAAGGCCCTGCGGCGGCGGCTGCCCGGCCGCCGTGTGCGGTGGGGGAACCTGCGTCGCACGACCCCCTTCGGCGGGTTCGGGTTTGAGCGGGGCGAGCCCATCGACCGCCGCTACATCGGGGCGTTCCTCAACCGGGAGCGGGACCTCGTCCGCGGTGAGGTGCTGGAGGTGAAGGACCCCTCCTACACGCGGGCCTTCGGGGGCGACCGGGTGACGGCGTCACACGTGGTGGACGTGGACCCGGGGAACCCCGCCGCGACGATCGTGGCGGACCTCTGCGCGCCCGGGGCGCTTCCGGAGGCGGCCTTCGACACCATCCTGTTCACGCAGGTGCTGCAGTTCCTCCCCGACCCGGATGCCGGCTTGCGCACCCTGTGGGCGGCGCTGCGCCCCGGCGGCGCGATGCTGGTGACCGTGCCGTGCATGTCGCGGCTCGACGTCCTGGAACACGCGTTGGACGATCGCCCGGCCACCGGCCACGACCTGTGGCGCTGGACGCCCGCCGGCCTCGAGGCCGCCCTGCGGCGGGCCATGCCGGGCGCCGAGATCGACGTGGAGCCGGTGGGGAACGCCCTCACCGCGCTGGCCTTCACGATGGGGCTGGCGGCCGAGGACCTGCGCCCGCGGGAGATCGAGGTGATCGACCCCCACCTGCCGGTCCTGGCCTTCGCGGTGGTGCGCCGCCCCCGCTGACGGATGCCCGCCCGCGGCGATGCTCAGCGGGTGAGCTGCTCGGTGATGCCCGACTCGTCGCCCACGCGGTAGTGGCTCGCCATCCGGCCGTTCTCGAGGCCCACGATGTGGACCGCCTCCACCTCCACATGGCGTCCGGTCGGGTCGATGCCCCGGAAGCGCCCGCGATGGGTGCCCTCGCCGGTGAGCCGCACCACCACCGTCCGCTCCTCGTAGAGCATGAGGTTCGATCGCCACCGCATGTCCGGGAACGCGGCGAACAGCTCGGCCAGCCACGCGCGCAGGTCCGACTCGCCGTCACCCGCGCCGGCGGTGCCCGAAGTGAAGCCCGGCGCGACGAAACGCTCCAGGGCCGCCAGGTCGTGGGCGTTCAGCACCTCCTCGAGGAACCGCTCCACCAGCGCCTTCTGGCGGTCGCGCAGGAACCGCGGGGCGGGAGGAGAGCTCGACACCGGATCCACGGCATCCGGCACCGGCACCCAGTCGCCCCCCGGCAGGATCCGCGACGCCGCGACGGCCCATCCCCCGCCGGCCGCCACCCGGGCCACCGGCACGGCGATGACCTCCGCGGGCACGCGTCCGCTGCCGGCCACCCCCGGCGCCATGAACCACGCGGCAGCGTCCGCCAGGACGGGATCCCCGAGGGCCGCCGCCATCCCCACCGCGCCGCCGGTCACCAGCGCCGCCAGCGGGTGGCCGTCGTCCAGCAGATCCTCACGGGCGGCCACCACCACGTAGCCCACCTCCGCGCGGTGCTCGGCGACGCTCGCCGCCACCACCGCGGCGTCCCACAGCGCCTCGTCGCGTTTGCCGCGGTCGCGCCACACCTTGTGCTCGGCGATCAGCCGGAAGGGGTCCCCGCCGGGAACGACGGCGTCGTGGGCGCCGGAGACCCCCGGAAGCGCCCGCAGCTCCACACGGGCGTCGGTCGCAACCGCCTCGGGCTCCATCGCCGCCGCCGCGAGGGCAGCGTTCCAGGCCGCCCGAAGGGGTGCCTCCCGCAGCGATCCGCCGGCGGCCGCGAGCATCCCCGGCAGTTCGCCGGCCACCCGCGCGCAGGCCTCGGCGACCAGCCGGTCCCAATGCCCGGCCCCGCGCGACCGCTGGCCATCCCGTTGTGGAATCCGCTGCACGCACGTCCCCGTCGGCCCAGTGGTGGCGGATGATGTCCCACCTCCGCCCGGCGATCCAGTCCCCCTCACCGAGGGGAACGGCCCCGGTTCAGGCGCCGGCGAGTGCGGCGACCTGCTCGACCGCGCGGTCCGCCACGCCCACCAGCGCCCCGGCGTCCACCGAGGTGTCGCGGGTCATCACCGCCGAGCGGAGCTCACCGATGCTCCCGGCCGCGTCCCCCAGCTGGTCGCGGATGCGGTCGAACAGCACGTTCACCGACTCCGCACCGCGGATCCCGGCGATCTCGATCCGGCCGGCCACGTCCAGCGCGCTCAGCACGTCCAGGCGGCTCACCAGGCGCATCACGTCACCGCGCATCGACGCCATCCCCCGCTCCATGTCCGCGCGGACCGTCAACAGGCCACGCACCTCGCGCCCCACCAGGTCCACCAGGCCGCGCAGGTCCGCGATGTGGTCCGCGCGGGCCGCGCCCGCGCCCTGGGCGGCCTGCACCTCGGCGGAGAAGAACCGCGCCATGTCCACCTGGATCTTGGCCAGGGACACCCGGAACGCCAGGTCGTGCAGGTGCTCCAGCGTGGGCCCGGCCGAGGCGGTGAGGTGCTCGGCGTCGGAGGCCACATCCCGGGCCGATGCGCCCATGAGGTCGGCGACGGTCCCCAGGGTGGTCGCCCGACCCTCCAGATGCGTCGCGGCCATCAGCGCGTTCAGCGCCCCCAGCCGGATGTCCTCCGCGAAGCCCTGCACCGTGGCCAGGCCGTTGGCCAGCGCGGTGCGCCGCGAACATGCGGTCCAGGTTCGCCCCCACCGTGCCGAGGGCGTCGCGATCCGTCGGCCGGGCGGTCCCCGCCATCGCCTCATCACGAGCGCGGATCTCCGACGGCAGCGCCGCACGCATGAAGTCCAGGTAGGTCGGGAAGCCCGCACCGGCGAGCGCCTCGAGCAGTGCCTCCAGCGACCGGTCGATGACCTCCTTGCGCGGCATGCCCTGGGACTCCAGGCGGTGCTCCAGCGCCAGGATCTGCGGGTACACGGCCTGCGCGGCCGGCTTCATCCGCACCGACAGGAACCCGTCGCCCTTGGGGACCACGGTGGCCATCACCCAGTAGAACGCCCCGTCACGCGCCATGTTCTTCACGTAGGCGGCCACCGGCTGGCCCTCCAGCAGGGTGTCCCACAGCAGGCGGAACACCGCCCGCGGCATGTCGGGGTGCCGGATGATGTTGTGCGGCGCGCCGATCAGCCGGTCCTCGTCCCAGCCGGAGACGCGCACGAACACGTCGTTGCCGGAGAGGATGATCCCCTTCCGGTCGGTCCTGGAGAAGAACAGCTCATCGATGCCGAACGGGGACTCACGTCCCGTCGGCGTCACGCCCCCGCGATCCATGCCCCGCTGATCGGCGGTGGCACGGGCGAGTTGAGCCCGCGGGACGGAGGCGAGTCCGTCCCGCGGAACCCGATGGGTCAGGCGGTCCGGTCCAGCGCCGCCTGGGCCGCGGCGATGCGGGCCGTCTGCACCCGGAACGGCGAGCAGGACACGTAGTCCAGGCCCACCGAGTCGAAGAACCGGATCGAGTCCGGGTCGCCGCCGTGCTCACCGCAGATCCC
>LNFL01000086.1 GCA_001464275.1 Actinobacteria bacterium Ga0077560
GGCACGTCCACGTGCTCGAACGGGTTGCTGCCGATGATCCCCTGCTCCAGGTACAGCGCCAGGAACTTGGTCTCGGCGTCGTCCCGCGAGAAGCCCAGGGTGGTCTGGGTGAGGTCGTTGGTGCCGAAGCTGAAGAAGTCGGCCTGCCGGGCGATCTCGTCGGCCACCAGCGCGGCGCGCGGCAGCTCGATCATGGTGCCCACCAGATACTCCAGCGTCTCGTTCTGCTCCTTCAGGACCGTCTCGCACACGTCGACGGTCTCCTCCCGCATGAGGCGCAGCTCCTCCTCGAAGCCCACCAGCGGGATCATGATCTCCACCAGCGGCGCGGCAGGCGGCGTTCATGATGGCCGCGACCTGCATGCGGTAGAGATCGGGGATCTCGATGCCCAGGCGGCACCCGCGGGTGCCGAGCATCGGGTTGACCTCCATGAGCTTCTCCACCTTGGGGAGTTGCTCGGCGGCCTCGGGGTCCGGCACGCCGGAGACCTTCGCCCGCTCCATCCGCAGCCGCAGCTCGGTGTGGTCGGGCAGGAACTCGTGCAGCGGCGGGTCCAGCAGCCGGATGGTCACCGGCAGGCCCGCCATCGCCCGGAAGATGCCGACGAAGTCGTCCTCCTGGAACACCCGCAGCTTTCCGAGCGCGGCCAGCAGGTCCTCGCGGTTGTCCGAGAGGATCATGTCGCGCACGATCGGCAGCCGGTCCTCGCCGCCGAACATGTGCTCGGTGCGGCACAGGCCGATGCCCTCCGCCCCGAACTCCCGCGCGCGGATGGCGTCCTCGGGCGTGTCGGCGTTGGTGCGGACCCTCAGGGTCCGGAACTCGTCCGCCCAGGTGAGGATGCGCTCCAGGTAGGGATTGTGCGGGTCGGGCGGCAGCAGCGGCGCCTGCCCGGAGTAGACCTTCCCGGTGGTGCCGTCGATGGTGACGAAGTCGCCCTTGGCGAGCGTGCGGCCGCCCACGCGCATCACGCCCGCGTGCTCGTCCACGTCGATGGTGCTCACGCCGGTCACCGCCGGGGTGCCCATGCCCACCGCCACGATCGCGGCGTGGCTGGTCTTCCCGCCGCGGGCGGTGAGGATCCCCTGCGCCGCGACCATCCCGTGGAAGTCGTCCGGGGTTGTCTCGTCACGCACCAGGATCACCGGCTGGCCGGCCTTCCCGAGCTCCTCGGCCTCGTCGGCCGTGAACACGATGGTCCCGCACGCCGCGCCCGGGGACGCCGCCACACCGGAGGCGATCGGGTCGGCCGCCCTCTCCACGTCCAGCTGCTGCAGCAGCAGCTGCCGCACCTGGTTGGCGTCCACCAGCGTCCGCATGGACTCCTGCGGGGTCACCAGCCCCTCGTCCACCATCTCGACGGCGATCCGCGCCATGGCCTGCGCGCTGCGCTTGCCGTTGCGGGTCTGCAGCATGAACAGCTGCCCGTCCTCGATCGTGAACTCCACGTCCTGCATGTTGCGGTAGGTCCGCTCCAGCATGGCCATGGTCTCGATGAGCTTGTCGTACGCCTCGGGCAGGTGGTTGCGCAGCATCGGCAGCGGGTCCGGGGTGCGGATGCCCGCCACCACGTCCTCGCCCTGGGCGTTCACCAGGAACTCGCCGAACGGCTCGGCGTGCTCGCCGGTGGTGTTGTTGCGCGTGAAGGCGACGCCGGTGGCCGACGTGGGGCCGGTGTTGCCGAACACCATCTGCTGCACGTTCACGGCGGTGCCGAGGTTGTGGTCGATGCGGTTCACCCGGCGGTAGTCGCGGGCGCGCTTGTTGTCCCAGCTCTCGAACACCGCGCTGATCGCGCCGTCCAGCTGGGCCCGGGGGTCCTGCGGGAACGCCTCGCCCCGGTGCTCCTGGTAGATGGCCTTGAAGGTCTCCACCAGCTCCTTCAGGTCGTCAGCGGTGAGGTCCACGTCCAGCTCGACCCCGCGCGCGGCCTTCATCGCGGTGAGGGCCTCCTCGAAGTGGCCGCGATCCACCTCGGCCACCACGTCGCCGTACATCTGGATGAAGCGCCGGTAGGAGTCGTAGGCGAACCGCGGGTTGCCGGTGCGGGCCGCCAGGCCCTCCACGGAGGTGTCGTTCATGCCGAGGTTGAGGACGGTGTCCATCATCCCGGGCATCGAGAACTTCGCGCCGCTGCGTACCGATACCAACAGCGGGTTCTCGGGATCACCCAGGCGCTTGCCGGCCTCCTCCTCCAGCCGGGCCAGGTGCTCGGTGATCTCCTGTTCCAGCCCGTCCGGGAACCGGTGCCCCTCGGCCAGGTAGGCGATGCACGTCTCGGTGGTGATGGTGAAGCCGCGCGGCACCGGGAGACCCAGGCGGGTCATCTCGGCGACGTTCGCGCCCTTGCCGCCCAGCAGGTCCCGCATCTCGCGGGACCCCTCCGAGAAGTCGTAGACCCGCTTGGTCCTGGCCGTCGTGCTCACCGATCGCCCCCTTGGTCGGTCACCTTCGGGAAGTCGGCGACGCGCAGCAGCACGCCCGCAGCCTCCCCGACCAGCGCGTAGCGGCGTGCCCGGACCGCCGGATCCTCGGCGTTCACGAGCACGTCCACGAAGAAGCGGTCCACGGCCTCGGCCACCGGCACCGCCGCCGAGATCGCCGCGGCGAGGTCCCGGCGCTCGCGGGCCGCCTCGATGTCCGGGGCCGCCGCGCGCACGGCCGACGCCAGGGCGTCCTCCCCCGCGTCGCCGGCCGAGACGAAGGCGTCCGTGCCGCCGCCGGCGGCCGCGATCTTCACCAGGCGCGTGCACGCCGTCCAGACGCGCTTGAAGCCGTCCTCGCGCCGTGCGGCGTCGATGGCCCGCGCCCACGCGGCGGTGGCCACCACACTCCCCAGCCCCGCGCCCTGCGCCGCGGCGCAGGCCTCGGCCGACACGCCCTCGCGGTCGAGGGTGAACGCCAGCCGGTCGCCGATGAAGGCCTCCAGCTGGGCGATCGCCGTGGCGTCGTCCAGCACCAGGTCGGTGTCCTGCTCGCGGATGTCGGACGCCGACTCGGTGAGCCACGACCCGTGCGGAACGTCCCAGCCGTAGTGCAGCAGCACCCGCACCAGCCCGGCCGCGGCACGCCGCAGGCCGTAGGGGTCCTTCGACCCGCTGGGCTGCTCGTCGCTCAGGAACGCGCCCATGAGGTTGTCGATCTTCTCGGCCAGCGCCACGGCGGCCGCCACCGGCGACGACGGCAGCGGGGAGTCCGGCCCCTCGGGCAGGTAGTGCTCCCGCACCGCGGTGCACACGTCCTCCGGCACGCCCTCCAGCGCGGCGTACACGGCGGCCACCTCGCCCTGCAGCTCCGAGAACTCGGCCACCAGCACCGCGCCCTGGTCGGCCTTCGCCAGCGCCGCGGCCTTCACGGCGTGGTCGATCTCCACGTCCGACAGTCCCGCGTCGCGGGCGATGTGGAACGTGAGCGCCTCCAGGCGGTCGCGCTTGTCGGCCATGGAGCCCAGGCGCTTGTGGAACACGATCGTGTCCAGCCGGCCGTTCAGGGCCCCGAGGCCCGCCTCGCGGTCACGGTCGAAGCTGAACGAGGCGTCCTGCAGGCGGGCGTCCAGCACGCCGGCGTTGCCACGGGCGATCGTCGCCCCGTGCGCCGGGTCGCCGTTGCTCACACTCAGGAACCGGGGCTCCAGGGAGCCGTCGGCGCGCTCGAGCGGGAAGTAGCGCTGGTGGCTCTGCATCGCGGTGACGAGGACCTTCTCGGGCAGTCGCAGGTGCTGCGGGTTGATGTCCCCCACCAGCACGCCGGGGCGCTCGACGAGGAACAGGACCTCCTCAAGCTTCCCGCCCGGGTCGCGCCAGGCGCATCCGGTCTCAGCCGCAGCCGCGTCGAGGCCCGCCACGATCTCGGCGCGGCGTTCCACGTGGTCGGCCACCACGCCCTCGGCCCGCAGGGCGTCGCGGTAGGCGCCGGCGGAGGCGATCACCGCGGGCGTGCCCAGGAACCGGTGCCCCTGGCTCACATCGCCGGCCCGCAGGCCGTGCAGGTCGAACTCCACGGTGCGGTCGCCGAGCTTGGCGACGATCCACCGCACGGGGCGCGAGAACCGCAGCCCCTCGCCGGATCCCCAGCGCATGTTCTTGCCGAAGCGGATCCCCTCCAGCACGGTGCGCGCCAGCTCGGGGACCAGCTCCGCCGTGTCGGCGGCGGGCTCCTCGCGCAGGGCGTAGACGAACGCCCGCCCGCCGTCCTCCTTGAGGACCAGGTCGGCGGCCGTGACGCCCTGGGCCCGGGCGAAGCCCTCCGCGGCCTTGGTGGGGGCGCCGTCGGGTCCGTAGGCGGCCTGCTGGGCCGGGCCGCGCACCTCGGCGGTGCGGCCCTCGCGGGCCTCCGGCAGGTCGGCCACGAACACCGCGATGCGCCGGGGGGCGACCATGACGGTGGCCTCGCGCTCGGGCAGGCGGGCGGCGGCCAGCGCCTGGGCCATCAGGCCCGGTACCTGCGCGACGGCCTCGCGGCACGCGGAGGCCGGGAGCTCCTCACAGCCGAACTCGATCAGCAGGTCAGGCATCGGCCACCTCGGCGGTCTGCTGGGCGAGGTACGCCTGGGCGACCTTGGCCGCCAGGGCCCGGACACGCCAGATGTAGGCGCCGCGCTCGGTCACGCTGATGACGCCGCGGGCGTCCAGCAGGTTGAAGCTGTGGCTGCACTTGAGCACCTGGTCGTAGGCCGGCAGCACCAGGCCCTCCTCCAGGCAGCGCCGGCACTCGGTCTCGTGCTGGGCGAACTGCTCGAACAGCGCGGCCGTGTCGGCGACCTCGAAGTTGTAGCGGCTCCACTGCCGCTCGTTCTCCTGGTACACGTCGCCGTAGGTGACGCCGTGCGCCCACTCCAGGTCGTACACCGACCGCACGCCCTGCAGGTACATCGCGATGCGCTCCAACCCGTAGGTGAGCTCCACCGAGATGGGCTTCAGGTCGATGCCGCCGGCCTGCTGGAAGTAGGTGAACTGGGTGATCTCCATCCCGTCCATCCACACCTCCCAGCCCAGGCCCCAGGCGCCCAGGGT
>LNFL01000087.1 GCA_001464275.1 Actinobacteria bacterium Ga0077560
CGGGGTGAGCGACCGGCTGTACATGGAGCCGGTCACCCTCGACGCCGTCCTCGACATCTGCGCGCAGGAGTCGCCCCACGGGGTGATCGCCCAGTTCGGCGGACAGACGCCGCTGCGCCTTGCGGCGACGCTGGCGGCCGAGGGCGTCCCGGTGCTCGGCACCTCGCCGGACGCCATCGACCTGGCCGAGGACCGCGGGCGGTTCGGCGATCTGCTCTCCCGCCTGGGCCTGGAGGCGCCACCGTGGCGCGTGGCCGCCCGTCCGGAGGACGCGCTGCACGCGGCGGCCGAGGTGGGCTACCCGGTGCTGCTGCGGCCGTCCTACGTGCTGGGCGGACGGGCCATGGCGATCTGCGACGGCCCGGACGACGTCCGCGAGTACCTGGAACGGGAGCGGCCGCAGGGTGTGGTCCTGGTGGACCGCTTCCTGGAGGGCGCGCTGGAGCTGGACGTGGACGCCCTGTGCGACGGCTCGTCCACCTGGACGGCCGCGGTGGGCGGCGGGCATCCACTCCGGGGACTCGGCGTGCGTGCTGCCGCCGCAGGACGCCGGCCCGCGACTGGTCGCCGAGCTGGAGGACCAGACCGCGGCCATCGCGGCGGGCATCGGCGCGGTGGGCCTGGTGAACGTCCAGTACGCGGTGCAGGACGGCCGCGTGTTCGTGCTGGAGGCCAACCCCCGGGCGTCTCGGACGGTCCCGTTCGTGGCGAAGGCCACCGGCGTTCCGCTGGTCCGGCACGCGGTGCGGCTCATGCTCGGCGAGACCCTTGCCGACCTCGACCTCCCCGACCGCGTGGTGCCCCGGCACGTCGCGGTGAAGGAGGCCGTGCTGCCGTTCTCGCGGTTCACCGGGGCCGACTCGGTGCTCGGTCCGGAGATGCGCGCGACGGGGGAGGTCATGGGCGTTGCCGGCAGCTTCCCCGCGGCGTTCGCCAAGGCCCAGCGGGGGGCGGGGGCGGCGCTGCCGACCTCCGGGACGGTGGCGATCTCCACCCGCAACGAGGACAAGCCGCGGGCGGTGGCGCTGTGTCGCTGATCGCCACGTCCGGCACCGCCGCCGCCCTGGAGGCGGCCGGCGTCCCGGTGGACCGGGTCGCCAAGCTCGCCGAGGACGGCCTGGACATCGCCGACCGCGTGGCGGCCGGCGAGGTGGTGATGGTCATCAACACGCCCAGCGGCCGGGGCGCGCGCAGCGACGGCGCGAAGATCCGGGCGGCCGCGATCCGCGCGGGGGTGCCCTGCATGACCACGATGGAGGCCGCAGAGGCCGCCGCCATGGCCCTGCGGGCCGGTGCGGAGGACGCCATGGAGCCGGTCGCGCTGCAGGACCTCGGGTCCTCGTCGGCCGCCCGTGTGGTGGGCGGCGCATCGGACGATGCGCGGCGGGCGGTGTGAGGTTAGGGTGCAGGTCAACGATTCCCCTGCAAGGTCGGACCCTCAACCTGAGCGTGAGGGTCGACTCCCGACGGCCGGACACGAGGGTGAGCATTTGACGTTGTCAGCAGGCGAGCGCGACCCCTATGCTCGCGACGCCATGACCACGAGACCCCATTCACAGGCACCGGAGCGATCGCTCGACCAGCGCATGGACGCCCTGCGCCGCGCGAACGAGATCCGGAGCATGCGCGCACAACTGAAGCGCGACCTCAAGGACGGGGTCGTCTCGATCACGGATGTCATCTCCGAGCCGCCCGACTATGTCCAGACCGCCAAGGTCTTCGACATGCTCATGGCCGTCCCCAAGTACGGGAAGGTCAAGGCGACCCGCTTCCTCAACCACTGCCGCATCAGCCAGGGCAAGACCATCGGCGGCCTGTCCGACCGGCAGCGCGCCGAGCTCGTCGAGCTGCTGGGGCGCTGATCCCCGGCGGCGGCGCGATCCCGGTCGCCCGGCGTCCGCGGGTGATCATCATCTCCGGCCCCTCGGGGGCGGGGAAGGGGACCCTGATCGAGCGGATCCTGCAGCGCCTCCCGCACCTGTGCGTGGCGGTGTCGGCGACCACGCGCGGCATGCGTCCCGGTGAGGCCGACGGCGAGGACTACCACTTCCTGAGCCAGGACGAGTTCACCCGCCGGGTGGACGCGGGTGAGTTCCTGGAGCACGTGACGTACGCCGGCAACCGCTACGGCACCCTGCGCTCGGAGGTGGAGCGCCAGCTCGGGGCCGGCCGCTCGGTGGTCCTGGAGATCGAGCTGCGCGGCGCGCGGGCCGTGCGCGAGCGCCTGCCCGACGCCGTCTCGGTGTTCATCGAGCCGCCGTCCCTCGAGGAGCTGGTGCGCCGGCTCAGGAGCCGGAACACGGAGGCCGACGCGGACATCGAGGCGCGGCTGGCCGAGAGCCGCATCGAACTGCAGGCGATGGAGGAGTTCGACCACAAGGTGCTCAACGACGACGTCGACGCCGCCAGCGACGAGCTGGAGCGCATCGTCGACCGCGTGACGCGGGCGGCGGCCGGCTGATGGCCGAGATCCTGCTGGGGGTCAGCGGCGGCATCGCCGCCTACAAGGCGGTGGACGTGCTGCGCATCCTGCAGCGGCGCGGCCACTCGGTGAGCGTCGTGATGACCCAGAACGCCACCCGGTTCATCGGCGAGGCGACGTTCGCGTCGCTGTCGGACCGTCCGGTGGGGGTCGACCTGTTCGGCCGTCCGCAGGAGCCCGGGTACGACCACCTGGACTTCGCCCGGCGGGCGGACCTCATGCTGGTGTGCCCGGCCAGCGCGAACACCCTGGCCCAGATGGCCG
>LNFL01000088.1 GCA_001464275.1 Actinobacteria bacterium Ga0077560
CCAGACTGGATCGAGCACTACAACACCCGACGCCGCCACAGCAGCCTCGGAGGCCACCCTCCGATCAGCCGACTGCCAACAACCTCATGAGCACTTACAGCTAGCGCCGCCGCAGGAGCAGTCCGGCCGCCCACGACGGGATCCGCCGGCGCGAAGCGCGGATGGCGCCGTCCACCAGGGAGGCGGTGTCCGGGCCGCTCACCCCGGCCCCGTGGCCACACATCACGTGCTGCGGCCCCAGGCCGGCGAGGGCGCGCGGCGGCCGCAGCAGCCGCAGCAGCGGATGCGGCCCGATGACCTCGCCCTTGGCCAGGAAGTACGGGGCCGTCCCCAGGGCGTCGGCCGCCACGAGCGCGCGATGCTCGGGGAACCACAGGGCGATCTCCGCCCACCGCAGCGCGCGGGAGCGGAGCACCTCGACGACCTCGAACGGCGCACCCTCCGGCGCGGCGGCGGGCAGCACGTGCAGCGGCACCCCGAGGCGATCGGCCAGCGCGGCGCAATCGCGGGGATGCCGGTCCAGCAGCTGCACCACCCCGGCGGGGGGACCGAGCGCCAGCGCCAGCTCCAGCGCGCCCTCGTCGAGCACCGGGTCGGTGAACCACACCCCGCCGCCGGCGAGGACCGCGTGGGACGCCCGGCGCATGAACGGCGGGTCGGGGGCGATCCAGCCCACCGACCACGCCGTGTGATCGACGATCGTCGCCGGGCCGGAGCTCACTCGGCCGCGGCCGGCGCCGGGTCCAGGACCTCACCGAGCGCATCGGCGAGCACCCGGACCCACGACCAGACCGCGGCGGCCTCGAGGATGCGGATGACGTTCGGCTCGGGCGGGGCGGCGGTGACGCGCGCCTCCTCCAGCAGCCCCTCCATGGGGCTCCCGGTCCAGGCCTCGAACGACTCCTTCTCCACGCGCTTGCGGAACGTGCTCTCCCGGCGCAGGACCTCGGTGACGCGGCGGCCCATCTCGGGTCCGCTGAGCCCGGCGGGCGCGGCGATCTCGCCGATGCCCTCCGCGAACAGGCGCATGTAGGCGCCCAGGGTCACCCGGCGGGCGTCCGCCTGGGCGTCGCCGGAGAGGCCGGCCCGTTCGACCGCGGCCTCCTCCTCCAGCTCCAGTGCCTCCAGGCGCTCGGCCCCGGTGGCGACCCACCGCTCCAGGCGGCTCTGCAGGTCGGGCGGGCCGAAGCCCCACTCGGCGCCGAGGGCGGCGGCGAGATGCCGCAGCCAGGCGCGCGCGCCCACGACGCGGGCGCGTGTGAGGCGGGACTGCCGGTCGGGAAGCGTGCCGGACTCGGCGAGCAGGAACTCCTCGTGGAGGGCGCGCGAGCCCTCCTGGGCCATCAGCTGCTCGAGGGCCGGGCGGTTGTCGACCATGTGGGCGACCAGCCGCTCGGCGAGAGGTGGTGTGCCAGTCATGTCAGGACACTAGCCGCCGCCCCGGCCGCCGCACATGGGCATCGGTCGGGATGAATCCGATGCGGCCCGCCCGGTGACCTACGGTCGGGCCGCCCGCGTGGCAGCATGTCCGCCCCTCACAGGAGCCCCGTCGTCCGTGCAGCGCATCTTCACGTTCCCCGCCAAGTCCCTTCGCACCACGCTCATCGTGCTGGGCGCCTGGCTCCTCATCATCGTCGCCGGTGCGCCGCTGGGCGCGAAGTTCGAGAGCGTCATCACCAACGAGCCGTCGAGCTTCCTCCCGGGCAGCGCCGAGTCCGTGCAGGTGGCGGAACTCGCGGGCCAGTTCCCGGACGGTGAGCTGACCCCGGCGATCCTCGTGGCCGCGCGCGAGGGCGGGCTCACGGCGGCGGACCGCTCGGCGGTCGATGCGATCCGGTCGGGCATCGCGGCGAACCTGCCGGAGAAGGCGCTGGCGCCGACGCCCGTCATCCCCTCCGAGCGGGGCGACGCACTGGTGTTCTCGGTGCCCCTGGAGGTGAGCGGCGACGCGGAGGCCCTCGAGGCGGCCGTCGAGGACTTCCGGGACCGCGCGGCGGAGGTCCCCCCGGGCCTCGAGGTGAAGGTGACGGGCCCCGCCGGGTTCAGCGCCGACGCGATCAAGGTGTTCGGCAACATCAACACCACGCTGCTGCTCGCCACGGGCGTCCTGGTGATCGTGCTGCTGCTGATCATCTACCGCTCGCCGGTGTTCTGGATCCTGCCGATCATCGCGGTGGCGTTCGCCGAGCTGACGGTGCGGGCGATCGGCTACCTGCTGGGCAGCAACGGGGTGGTCATCAACGGCCAGACCCAGGGGATCCTGCTCGTGCTGGTCTTCGGCGCCGGCACCGACTACGCGCTGCTGCTGGTGGCCCGGTACCGGGAGGAACTGCACCACCACGCCTCCGCGCGCGACGCCATGCGCGTCGCGCTGGGCCAGGCCGGCCCGGCGGTCCTGGCCAGCGCCGGCACGGTGGTGGCGGGCCTGCTGGTGCTCGCCCTGGCCGAGGTCAACGGCACCGCCGGGCTCGGCCCGGTGGGGGCGATCGGCGTGGCGGTGGCCGCCCTGTCGATGCTCACGGCCCTGCCCGCGCTGCTGCTGGTGACCGGCCGCCGGGTGTTCTGGCCGTTCATCCCGCGGTTCAACGACGCCGACCCGGGCCTGGCCACCCGCGGCGCCTGGCGGCGCATCGGTGAGCGCGTCACCACCCGGCCCCGCCTGGTGTGGAGCACCACCGCCGTCGTCCTGCTGGCGATGTGCGCGGGCCTGCTCACCTACGACAGCGGGCTCACGTCCGCCAACGGCTTCCGCGGCACGGTGGAGTCCGTGGACGGCCAGGAGCTGATCGCCCGCTCGTTCCCGGCCGGCGCGACCGCGCCCACCACCGTGGTGGTGGGCGACGACGCCCGGGTCGCGGCGGTACGCGACGCCGTGGCCGCCGTCCCCGGCGTCGCCTCCATCGGCGAACCGCAGACCGGCCCACCCGGCACCCGCTTCGACGTGACCCTGGAGCCCGAGCCCTACAGCCAGCCGGCGTACGACCTCATCCCCGACCTGCGCGACGCCGCGAAGGCGGCCGGCGGCGAGTCGGCCCTGGTCGGCGGCCCCACCGCGGAGGAGGCCGACCTCCGCGATGCCGCGACACGCGACACGCTGCTGCTGCCGCCGCTCATCCTGCTGGTGGTGCTGGTGATCCTCGCGGTGCTGCTGCGCTCGATCATCGCGCCGCTGCTGCTGATCGCCACGGTGATCCTCTCGTTCGTCGCGGCGCTGGGACTGTCGGTGCTGCTCTTCAACACCGTGTTCGACAGCCCCGGCCAGGACCCGTCGCTGCCCCTGTTCGGGTTCGTGTTCCTGGTCGCCCTCGGCGTGGACTACAACATCTTCCTGATGGCCCGCGCGCGGGAGGAGGCGGTGCGCCACGGCACCCGCGAGGGCATGCTGCGGGCGCTCGCGGTCACCGGCGGGGTGATCACCTCGGCGGGCGTGGTGCTGGCCGGCACCTTCGCGGTCCTCGGCGTGCTGCCGCTGTGGGCGCTGTTCCAGATCGGCTTCCTGGTGGGCTTCGGGGTGCTCCTGGACACGCTCGTGGTGCGGTCGATCCTGGTGCCCGCGCTGGTCGCCGACCTGGGCGACTGACCACGGGCCATCCGAACGGGGAGCCTGAACCCCCCGACCCGCCGCGCATCGAAGCGGCAGGTTTCCGTAGGCTTCCCCGGATGCGCATCCTCATCGAGCACGGCGAGCACCAGCACCGCAACCGCGGCGACGTCGCCATGCTCCAGGTCGCGGTGGAGCGCATGCGCGCGCTGTGGCCCCACGCGGAGATCGCGGTGGTGACCGGGGACCCGGCGCTCCTGGCGCAGCTCGTCCCGTCCGCCGCGCCCGTCCAGCTCACCTCGGGCCGCATGACGCGGCTGCTGCGGCGCGGGGCCGACACGCTGGCCGGCGTGGACCTCCTGGTGGCCATCGGCGGCGGATACCTCAACGACGTGGACCCCGAGCAGACCGAACGCGTGCTGGCGACGCTCGAGCAGGCCCAGGCGAGGGGCATTCCCTGCGTGATGTTCGGCCAGGGCATCGGGCCGCTGCGGGACCCCCGCCTGCGTGAGATGGCCGCGCGCGTGCTGCCCGGGTGCGCGCTCATCGCGCTGCGCGAGTCGGTGACGGGCGCCCCACTGCTCGAGGAGCTCGGCGTCCCGAACGAGAACGTCACCGTCACCGGTGACGACGCCATCCCGCTCGCGCGCGCCGGCGCGCCGGAGACCCTCGGCGAGGGACTGGCCGTGAACCACCGCCTGGCGAGCTACATCGGCACCGACGACGACGCCACCGGGATCATCCGCGCCGCGGTTCAGGCCGCCGCATTCCAGCGAGGCGCCCCCCTCATCCCCATCCCGGTGTCGGAGTGGGACGACGACCGTCCCGGCACGGCGCGCATCACCGACGGCTACCCCCTGGTGGAGCACCCGGAGGCCGCATCGGCGCCGCCGGCGTGGGCGATCGGCCGCCTGGACCGGGCGCGGATCGTCGTGACCTCGACCTACCACCTCGCCGTGTTCGCGCTCTCACGCGGCCTCCCCGCGGTCTGCGTGACGTCATCGGATTACTACCGCCACAAGTTCCAGGGCCTGGCCAACCTGTTCGGCCCCGGCTGCACCGTCGTGGACATGGGCGGACCGGAGCCGGGCGACGCCCTGGTGGCGGCCATCGACACGCTGTGGGAGGGCGCGGAGCTGCTGCGTCCCGGGCTGCTGGCCGCGGCGGACCGCCAGATCGCGCTGGGCGAGGCGGCCTACGCCAGGGCCCAGACCCTGGTCACCCCCGAGGCCTGACCCTCAGGCGTCCGCCATGCGGACGAACACGGGGCCGTCCGGCGCCGACCGCTCGGGGTCGTACCGGTACCCGAGCTCCGTGAAGCCGGTGAGCGCCCTGGCGGCCGTGACGCGCTCGCGCACGATCCAGCCGGCCATCGCGCCCCGGGCGCGCTTGGCGTGGAAGCTCACCACGCGCGGGTCGATGCCGGGACCGCCGTCCAGGAACACCGGAGTGATCACCCTGGCCTCGAGCGTGTCCGCGCGCACCGAGCGGAAGTACTCCTGGGAGGCGAGGTTCACCAGCGCCGTCGTGCCCGGGCTGGCGTGCACTGCCTCGCGCAGGGCGGCCGTGATGCGGTCGCCCCAGAAGTCGTAGAGGTCCTCCCCGCGCGCGGTCGCCAGACGGGTGCCCATCTCGAGCCGGTACGGCTGGATGAGGTCCAGGGGCCGCAGCAGGCCGTACAGCCCCGAGAGGATCCGCAGGGTCTTCTGGGCATGCGTGAAGTCACGCTCGCCGAAGGTCTCCGGGGCACGCATCCCCCGGTACGTGTCACCCGCGAAGGCGAGCACCGCGGGCCGGGCGCCCGGCGGATCCGGTGACGGGTCCCACTCCCGGAAGCGCGCGGCGTTGAGGTCGGCGAGAGCGGGCGAGAGGCGCATGAGCGCGGCGATGCGGGCCGGCGGCTGGGCCGCCATCACGTCCACCAACTCGCGGGCGTGTGGCAGCAGCTCGGGCTCGCTGCGCTTGCGCGTGGGCAGCGGGCTGGTGAAGTCCAGGGACTTGGCGGGGGACACGACGGCGAGCACACCGCGGTTCTACCAGACCGGGTCCGCCGGCATCCCGGGGATCAGGCGGCCGCGGCCCCGCCGCCCAGCCGGGCACGGATGCTGCTGATGCGCTGCCGGTCCCGCTCACCGAGGCCGCCGGGCAGCAGGAAGCCGGCGATGTAGGCCACGGTGCCCGCGGCCAGCGCGACCAGGGTCCCCAGGTGGCCGTCCAGCGCCTGGTCCACGGCGTAGGCGGCGGCGAACCCGGCGCCGTAGGCCACCGCGATGGAGGCCATCTGCCGGGCCGGCCACAGCTGGGCCAGCGGGGTCACGAGCATGCGCCGCACCGATCCGTGCATCACGCAGGTGGAGGCGAAGATGCCCAGCACCAGGCCCAGCGCGGGCCCGGTCACGCCCTCCCAGATCGACATGGGGATGGCCACTGCGAGCCCCACCACCATGCCCACCGTGGACGCCAGGGTGGTCAGCAGCGGCCGGTCCGCGGCGTACAGCGCGGTGATGTGCATGCTGTCCACGGCCTGCAGGGCCTGGTAGACGAGGATCAGCGCGAGCGCCGTGGAGCCCTGTGCGAAGCCGGGGCCGAAGACGTTCATCACGCCCTCCCCCGCGCCGCCGCCGGCGGCCGCCACCAGCAGCATCCCGGCCAGGCCGTACCGCACGGAGTCCGCCCAGGCGCGGTCGTGGCCGTGGTCGTCGCCCTGGTCGCGGCGTTCCACCAGGGTGGGCAGCAGGGCCTCGTTGAGGCGGATGGTGCCCTCCTTGAGGCGGTCCCCGAGCTGCCGGGCCCGGTTCCAGGCGCCCACGGCGGCGGTGTTGGCCGTGAAGGCCAGGATCCACGTGCCGGCCTCGGCGTTGACGCCCACCACCATGCCCCCCGGCGCGGCCTTCACCCCGAAGCGGATCATCTCGGGCAGGGCGCGCACACCCTCGCGCAGCTCCGAGCGCGGGACGCGCCACAGCATCACCCGGCCCAGCGCGCGGATCC
>LNFL01000089.1 GCA_001464275.1 Actinobacteria bacterium Ga0077560
GGCCACGTCCTGGTTCGCGCGGAAGGCGCCCGTCTGCCAGAGCATCGCGTCGACAAGGGTGGTCTTCCCATGGTCGACGTGCGCCACGATGGCGACGTTGCGGAGATCGTCTCGGTGAGCCACGGCGGGGGATGGTAGCGATCTCCCGTCCTCGGGGTCGCCCCCCATGTGCGGGGGAACATCACCGGGAGGCGAGTGGCCCACGCCGACGAGGGGCCTGACGAACCCCGGGGGTGACCCCGCCCGACCCCGGACGCGGAGCGGGACGACCCCTTACCACCGCCGCGCCTACGGTGGTTCCACACCCCGCACACGACCACTGAGGAGCGCGAAATGACGGTAATCGGAGTGGTGCTGATCGTCCTGGCTGCGGTCATGGCGATCGGAATCGGCATCGGCCTGCCGCTGTACCTGACCATCCAGGGCATCTGGCGCAACGCCCACCTGCCGCCGGCGGCGTGACCCCGTCACAGCTCCCGGCGCAGGACCTCCACCGCGGCGTGCACGTCGGCGGCGGTGACATCCAGGTGCGTCACCAGCCGCAGCTCGTAGATGCCGGTGCACAGCACGCCCGCGGCGGCGAGCCGCTCCACCAGGCCGGGGCGCTCGCCGTCGAGGTCCACGAACACCATGTTGGTCTCCGGCGGGCGGGCGTGGACGCCGGCGAGCCCGGCCAGTCCCTCGGCCAGCCGCCGCGCGTTGGCGTGGTCGTCAGCGAGCCGCTCGACGTGATGCTCCAGGGCATGGAGCGCCGCGGCGGCCAGGATGCCCGCCTGGCGCATCCCACCCCCGGCCATCTTGCGCACGCGGCGCGCCCGGGCGATGAGCTCCCCTGAGCCAACCAGGACGGAGCCGACCGGCGCGCCGAGTCCCTTGCTGAAGCACACCGACACCGTGTCGAACCGGTCGGCGATCGCCCGGGCGCCCGCGTACGGGTCGCCGTCCATGGCGACCGCGGCGTTGAACAGTCGCGCGCCGTCCAGGTGCGTCCCCAGCCCGCGGTCCCGGGCGAGGTCGGTGGCCGCGGTGAGGTACTCGATCGGCATCACCCGCCCGCCCAGGGTGTTCTCGAGGCACAGCAGCCGGGTGCGGGCGAAGTGCTGGTCGTCGGGCTTGATCGCCGCGGCGATGTCGGCGAGCGCCAGGGTGCCGTCGGGCTGATGGGCGATGGGCTGCGGCTGGATGCTGCCCAGCACCGCCCCGCCGCCGGCCTCCCAGCGGTAGGTGTGGGCCATCTGCCCCACCAGGTACTCGTCGCCGCGGCCGCAGCCCCTGTGTTCCCGAGGGGACGAAGAGGGCCGCCTCCTTGCCCAGCAGCGCGGCGATGCGCTCCTGCAGGGCGTTCACCGTGGGGTCGTCGCCGAACACGTCGTCCCCCACCGGGGCCGCGGTCATGGCGGCGAGCATCGCCGGCGTGGGCCGGGTGACCGTGTCGCTGCGCAGGTCGATCGGCATCCCGGGAACGTACCCCGGAACGGCCTCGGGGGCGCCGAAGCGCCCCCGAGGGTCCCGCGATGCCGCTGTGCTGTGCTTACTCGGCGGCCACCGGCACCGGCTTGGCGATCCGCACGCAGCTCACCACACCACGTGCCTTGGCGTTGTCGGCCGTGGCCGAGGCCACGTTGCAGATCCGCCCCGTGCGGCCGGTCACCCTCGTGGCGACCCGGATGGTCACCGACTGACCCACCAGCAGGTCACCCACGCTGAAGCTCACCACGCGCTTGCCGCGCTTGGACTTCTGCAGCGGCGCCTTGGCGTCGCTCACCGCCACCAGCCCCTTGGGGAGCCGATCGGTGATCACCACATCGTCCAGGTCCGACTTGCCCGTGTTCTTGACGGTGATCGCCCAGGTCACGATCCCACCCTTGGCGGTGGCCTTCACCGACGGGGTCTTGGTGACCCGCAGCTTGGCCGGGCCGCCCTTGGGGTCCGTGATCGGGTCGACCTTCGGGTTGTCCACCGGACGGGTCGGCGCGGGCTTGGCGCCGTCACCGTTGTCCACGGTCACCACCGGCGGATCCTTCGGCGAGGGGTCCTCGTCCTTGACCTGCGGACACACCCGCACCGTGGTGAAGTCCTCGTCCAGCACCTTCGGCTCGGGCAGGGGCCCGATCCCCGACCCGAACGGCACCAGCACGCTGCCCTGCAGCAACCGGGCGGTGTTCTTGTAGGTGCGGCACTTCTGCCCGGGCTTGATGAACGTGCGGTACCGGAAGATCGCCGGCTCACTCAGGTCCTCGGCCAGCACCTTCGTGGCCTTGCCGGACATCGTGTCGGTGACCTTCACCGAGGTCGGTCCCTCGGTGACCTCCTGCGCGTCCTCCCACGAGAGCTGCTTGGCATCCGACACCGGCGACTGCGCGGTGCCGTTGACCGACCAGGCGACCGTCGCCGTGCTGGTCACCGACGCGGCCGGAACCGCCGGCGCCGAGCAGGCGAACAGGAACGTCGCCCCGCCGTTGGCGGCGACCGTGACCGGCCCGGTGAGCGCCGTCCCGGTCGCATCCACCAGGTCGCACGTCGCGCCCGGCTGGGCGATGGACGGCGAGATCGACACCGCGAACGGGTTCGGGTTGGACACCTGCACCTGCCCGAAGGAAGCGCCGCGACGCGTGAGGGTGCGACGCACCTCCACCCGGTAGTCCACCCGCAGCGACCCGTCCTTGGCGTCCCATCCGGCCTTCGTGCTCGCCGACTTCAGCACCTCGAACCCGGTCACCGCCCGGATCTGCGGATCCACCACGTTCTTGACCACGATCGGCTTCGAGGCGACCGGCTTCACCGGCTGCCAGTCCGGGTTGAACAGATCGGTCAGGTTCACCGAGCCGACGGCGGCGTTGCCGGTGCCGTCGGGGTTCACGACCCTGAGCGTCCGATCCAGGCCGGTGCCGGCGAGCGCGTGGGCGATCTTCGTCCCGTCCGGGGCGAACGCGGGCCGGTAGTTCTGCGAGTCGGCCGTGGTGATCCGGGTCTCCGGGTCACCGTCGTCGGCGGGCATCACCGCGATACCGGGGTTCCCGCGGTCATTGTTGTCGTTCCAGGTAATCCTGGTGCCATCCGGCGACCAGTCCGGCGACGTGTCGAACGTCGTGTTGTTGGTCAGGCGGGTCGGTGACCCGGTCCCGTCGGCGTTGATTCGGAAGATCTCCGGAGGCGTGGGGTCGTCGGGACGCGCGTCGAACACCAGCTGCGTTCCGTCGGGAGACCACTCGACGCCGCCGAAGTTACTGAAGCCCGCGGGCGAGATGGTGCGCACGATCGTCCCGTCGAGCTGGACGATCCGGATACCCTGGATCGCGGTCGAGTAGGCGATCATGGTGCCGTCGGGGCTCCATGACAGGACGCCACTGTTGGGGCTCGCGGCGTTCCCCGTGCCAGGGATTGTGGTGACGCCGGTGCCGTCGGCGTTCATGTACGCGATCGCGGGAGTACCACCCGAGTTCACAACGAAGGCGATCTTCGAGCCGTCCGGCGACCAGTCCGACGCGCCCTCGCTCGAAGCTGGGGTCTGGGTGAGGTTCGTGAGGCCCGTGCCGTCGGGGTTGACGACGTAGATGTCCGTGAGGTCGTTGGTTCGGTCGTCGCCGTCGGGCGTGATCGCCTGGAAGGCGACCTTGCCGTTGGCGCCTGGGAAGGCGGCGTTCGCGTTCGCCGCGATGCCGAGGGTGATGCCGACCGCCAGGCCGGCGGTCAGGGCGCGGCGCAGCCCGGTGCCGCGGCGGGGAATGGTGTTCACGGGTGCGTGCTCCGTGCAGTTGCGGCGGTCCGTGCCTTCGTGGGTCAACGCGCAACGGCCCCTCTCCCAGGCCCGCAACGTCATCCTGCGACCTCCGCGTCCCGAGCGCGCCGCCCATGCGGCGAGTCTTGCCACCTGGACGGGAGGTGGTTACCCGCGGGTAACCGTGGCCATCCAGGTGGGTGGCGCCGCCCCTACGGATGCGCGTAGGGTCGGCGTCATGAGGCTGGCCAGACGCTTCCTGCTGGCCCTCGGGGCCACCCTCCTCATCGCCGCCCCGGCGGCCGGCGCGGACATCACCGTCACCACCACGGCGGACGGCCTCGTGGCCGACGGTCAGTGCACGCTGCGCGAGGCCCTCAACGCCGCGCGCTTCGCCGCCCCGTACCTGGGGTGCGCGTCCGGGACGGCGGGGCCGGACACCGTCGTGCTCGGCCCCGGCACCCACACGATCAGCGTCGCGGGCGACGAGGACGGGAACCAGTCCGGCGACCTGGACGTCGGCGCCGCGCAGGAGCTCCGGATCCTCGGCATCGGTGCCGGGGCGACCGTCATCGACGCGGACGGCCTCGACCGCATCTTCGACGTTCCCGCCACGACCGCCCTCACGCTGGACAGCCTCACCCTGCGCGGTGGCCGCGCCCGGCCCGGGGGCTTCGGGGGCGCCGTGCGGAACTCGGGGCGGCTGGTCACGCGCCGGGTGACGTTCACCGACAACCGGTCGGGCCTCGCCGCGCCAGTCCCGCCGGGCGCGCAGGGTGACAGCGGCGCCGGCGGCGGGGCGATCTCGAGTTCCGGCGGGTCAGCCGAGCTCATCGTCCTGGACAGCACCTTCGACGGGAACCGGTCCTCGGACGGCGGGCAGGGCGGTCCCTCCGCCACGACTCCGGGCCCGGGCGGCCGGGGTGGCGACGGGGGCGCGATCCTGGTGCTGGCCGGAACGGCCACGGTCCACGGCAGCACCTTCACCGGGAACCTCGCGGGCAACGGCGGCGCCGGAGGCGGGGGCCTGGCCCCCGGTGGTCAGGGCAGCACCGGCGGCGCCATCGCGGTGTTCGGCGGCACCGTCATCATCGCCAACAGCACCTTCAGCGCCAACCGGGCGGGCGAGCCGGGATCCGGCAACGGCAGCGCGGGCGGGGGTGACGGCGGCGCGATCTCCGGCGGCCTCGGGCCCAACGCCGCGACGACCGTGGCGCATGCGACGTTCTCGGGAAACCTCCGCGGCACCGGCGCCACGGGTGGCAACGCCGTCTCGGGCGTGACCCTCGCGGGCGCGCTGTTCACCGACGCGGCGCCCGCCTGTTCCTTCTCCCCGGTCGCCCGGCTCAGCCTCGTCACGCCGGGCGACACCTCATGCCCCGGCGCGGTCGGGGGCGACGCCCGGCTCGGTCCGCTGGCCGACAACGGCGGCCCCACACGCACGATGCTGCCCGGGGAGGGCAGCGCGGCCATCGATCTGGTCCCGCAGTGCCAGATCGCCCTGCCGTTCGGGAACATCGACCAGCGCGGCCGGTTCCGCACCGAACGCGCCGGCTGCGACATGGGCGCCGTCGAGGTCGCCCCGCCCCCGCCGGCCCCGCCGATCATCCCCACGCCGGCCCCGCCGATCATCCCCACCGGCGCCTCCGTCGCCGAGCTGAGCAATCTGCGGGTGCTCCCCGCGAGTGCCCGGCCGGGCACTCGCAGGACGATCGCCTTCACCCTCAGCGACCCGGCGCGGGTGGTGGTCACGGTGCGGCGGACGGTGACGGGGCGCAGGCTCGGCCTGCGGTGCGTGGCGGTGCGCCGCGCACCGCGATCCGCGCCCCGCTGCCGCCGCACGGTCTCGCTGAGCGGCAGCATCGCCCGCACCCTCCCGACGGGACCCGCCCGCATCCGCTTCTCGGGGAGGCTCGACGGCGTCACCCTGCCGCCGGGCGTCTACGTCCTCGCGGTCCGCGTGGTGGGCGGCGCGACGGCCCTGCGGGGCTTCAGCGTGAGCGGCCCGTAGAGCAGGTGCCCATACCGTTGGTGATGCGCTGACCCGACGACACCGCTAGCCTGATCTTCATCTTCGGGACCAACGGACATCGCCCACGTCTCCCATCGGGAGCCGCCCGGATCTGCACGGCAAGCTCAAGCCCGACCCGAGCCTGCTGACCGATCGCATCTCCGATCTGTCGGGGATGGACCTGCGCATGGTGCAGCCCTTCACGCTGCCCAGCCCGCACATCACGCCCGGCCATATGCACGAGCTGCGCGACCTGGTGCACGAGCTGGCCGACGAGGTGGACGGCGTCGTGATCACGCACGGCACCGACACGCTCGAGGAGACCGCGTTCTACCTGCACCTCACCCTCGACACCGAGGTGCCGGTGGTCATCACCGGGAGCATGCGGCACGCCAAGGAGCCCAGCTGGGACGGCCCCTTCAACGTGTGGGCGGCGGCCCACGTGGCGGTGGAGCCCCAGTCCCGCGGCCGCGGGGCGCTGGTGGTGTTCGGCGGGGACATCTTCGACGCCCACACCGTCACCAAGGTCCACACCACGGCCCTGGAGGCGTTCGGCGGGTACCCGGGGCCGATCGGCCGGATCGACACGCTCGAGGGCAGGCCGGTGCTGCGGTACTTCGCGCGTCCCGAGAACCGCCTGGCGCTGAACCCGCCGGACGCGACGCCGCGCGTGGAGATCCTCACCGCGTACGCCGGCTGGCGCGGCGAGGGCTTCGAGGAGGCGGCCCGCCGCAGCGACGGCGTGGTGATCGCCGCCCTGGGTGTCGGCAACCTGCCGCCCGACCTGGTGCCGCTGATCGCCGCCACCGACAAGCCGGTGGTGCTGGCCACCCGCACCGACATCGGGGCCATCCTGCCGGTGTACGGCTACGAGGGCGGCGGCAAGACCCTGGCCGAGGCCGGCGCCATCCCCGCCTCCTTCCTGAACGCCTTCAAAGCCCGAATCAAGCTCATCGTGCTGCTCGCCCTGGGGTACGACAACGAGCAGATCGCCGGGTTCTTCGCCAGCGAGCACCGCCACCGCATCGGGGCGCCCGAGCTGTAGCTCAGACCAGCGCCCTGGCGCCCACCGGGACGGGCAGGTCCCCGTCCGGGTCCAGCGGCTCCGGGCGGCCCAGGTGGTAGCCCTGCAGCAGGTCGCACCCCATGTCCCCCAGGGCCGCGACGCGCTCGGACGACTCGACGCCCTCGGCCACCACGGTGAGGCCCAGGTCGTGGCCCAGCCGGATGAGCCCGCCCACCAGCGCCGCCTCGCGCGGACGGTCCATGGCCGCCACGAACGAGCGGTCGATCTTCAGCTCGTCCACGGGCAGCTCCCGCAGCGTCGCCAGCGGGCCCACGCCGGTGCCGAAGTCATCGAGCGACACCCGCACCCCCAGGTCGCGCACGTGTTCCAGACGGGTCATGCCGTCCCCGGCGGCCACCAGGGCGTTCTCGGTGACCTCCAGGGTGAGCCGCGCGGGGTCCGCCCCGTGCCGGCCGAGCGCCGCGGCCACGCGGTCGGGCAGCGCCGGATCGCGCACGTCCAGCGAGCTGAGGTTCACCGACACGCTCAGCCCCGGGGCCTGGCGTGTCCAGCGCATGAGGTCGCCCAGCGCGATGTCGAGCACCTCGTCGGTGAGCCGGCAGATCAGCTCGGTGTCCTCGCTCACCGGAAGGAACGCGCCGGGGGCCAGCAGGCCCCGGTCGGGATGGTGCCAGCGCACCAGCGCCTCCACGGCGATCACCCGCCCGTCCGGGGTTGCCTGCGGCTGGTAGTGCAGCGCCAGCTCGTGGTCGGCGAGGGCACGCCGCAGCTCGTGCCGCAGGATGAGCCGCTCCGGCCGGCGGCCGTCGAGGTCGGGTTCGTAGACGGCCCACCGCGCCGCGGTGCGCTTGGCGTGGTACATCGCCACGTCGGCGGCGTGCACCAGGTCGTCGGCGTCCGCGCCGTGCTCCGGGCCGAACGCGACCCCGATGCTCGCACCGATCGACACCTCGGTCTCGCCCACCGTGAAGGGGGCGTACATCGATCCCAGCAGGCGCTGGCACGCGGCACCGGCCACGGTGGGGTCCGCGTCCGGGATGAGCACGGCGAACTCGTCCCCGGCGAGCCGGGCGACCGTGGCGTCGGGCTCCATGACGTGCTGCAGGCGCACGGCGAGCTCCCGCAGCACGCGGTCGCCGGCGCGATGCCCGAACGTGTCGTTGAGCGCCTTGAAGCCGTCCAGGTCGAGGATGAGCAGCGTCACCCCGCGGCGGTCGCGCAGCGACGTGCGCAGCTGGCCGAACAGCGGGACCCGGTTGGGCAGCCCGGTGAGGGCGTCGTGGCGTGAGGCGTGCTCGTGCCGGGAGAGGCTCAGCTCCAGCGCCGCGCGGGCGGTGCGCTGCTCGGTGACGTCGCGCAGCAGCACCAGGCCGCCGGCGGTGCCGTCGCGCAGGGTGCCCATGCGCGCCTCCACGGTGCGGGCCGGCAGACGGCCGGGGCTGCTGAACTCCCACGTCGGCCGGTCCTCGCCGGCGCGCAGCCCCGGG
This sequence comes from Actinobacteria bacterium Ga0077560, assembly GCA_001464275.1. Taxonomy (GTDB): domain Bacteria; phylum Actinomycetota; class Thermoleophilia; order Miltoncostaeales; family Miltoncostaeaceae. The sequence continues at coordinate 8,244 of LNFL01000089.1, forward strand.
ACCACCGCCGCGGCGTCCGTGCCGATCACCGCCGAGGGATTGGTGCCCAGCAGGTCCGCCGCCGACGGGTTGATGTCCACCACGCGGCCGTGCCGGTCGATCACCACCACGCCCTCGGTCATGGACTCCACCACCACGTCCCGGGCGATCGGCAGCAGGCCGATGTCGATGTCCAGCATGCGCATGCGCTGCACCAGCCAGAACAGCCCCCCGGTGGCCAGCAACGTCGCCACCGGGGTGGGGTCGTGCAGCCCCAGCGGACGCGACCCGGTGGAGAGCAGCGTGTTCACGACCAGCGGCGCGGCGACCGCCGCCAGCGACAGCACCCGGTGCCGCAGGCGCCCCTCGGGGGCGTGCCATACCAGCCACCACAGGCCCGCCATCGCCCAGATCATGAGACCGTAGGCCCACAGCAGGTGGATGAGCATCCACGTGCCCGGCTGGCCGAACACCGGCTCGGTGTCGGCGGAGATGGGCAGCTCGCGAAAGAACGGGCCCGGGGCCTCGGTGGCCGCCGCGAGGGCGATGGTCACGATGGCCGGGGCCGCCGCCAGGTTCACCAACAGGCCGGGGACCCGCCACGGCCAGGGCGCGCGGATCATCACCGCCCGCCAGAAGCAGTAGACGATCGTGCAGATGCACATGAACGACACCGTCACGGTGAGGCGCTTCACCTCGACGTTGCCGGTGTTGATCTGGATGGCGTTGGCCACGCACCACACCGAGACGCCCACGCACATCACCGCCAGCAGCGGGGCGCCGGGCTCGCGGCGCAGCCGCACGAGCACGACGAACAGGGCCATCGCGGCGATCGCCGACAGCCCCAGCAGCAGGGTCATGGTTGGACCCATGGACACGCCCGGACGTAATCGCGAATCCGGGCGGTGCACAACTGACCGACCCGGGGGGTTTTGCGGGACGCATCCGCCCGCCAAACGCATGCGGCCGGCATGGCGCCGGCCGCATGGTGAGCGATGGAGGGCGGGTCTACCGGCTCAGCTTCACCGCGGAGCGGGTGACCGACCGGTTGCCGGCGGCGTCCGTGCCGGTGATGACGGCCGTGGCGCGGATGACGGCGCCGCGGTTGACCTTCGCCCGGGCCGCCTTGGTGAGCCCCAGCTTGACGGTGACGGCGCGGCCGCCGGCCACCGTGGTGGCGCCGCTGGCCAGGGTGCGGCCGGCGAAGACGCCGCGGGTGCCGCGCAGCTTGAGCGTGATGCCGCAGGTGGACTCGGTGGCGGGGCACCGGACCGTGACGGCGACCTTGCCGTTCCTGAGGCGCAGGAGGGTCTTGGCGGGCTTCAGCTGCGGAGCCGTGGTGTCGGTGGTGACGACCTCGGGGTTCACCTGGACGGTCTTGGTGGTCTCGGCGCTCGACCCGTCGTTGTCGGTGACCTTGATGCCCACCTTCGCGGGGCCGGCGGTGGCGAACCGGGTGCCCACCGTGCTGGTGGTGCCGCCGTCGGTCTCGTAGCTGCCGTTGCCGTCCAGGTCCCACTGGTAGCGGGCGATGGTGCCGTCGTCATCCGAGAGGGAGCCGTCGAGGGTGACCAGCTGCCCCACACCTGGGGTGACCGGGCGGGTCGCGAAGTCGGCCGTCGGCTGGCGGTGGACGCGGATGGAGACGCTGCTCACCGCGGTGGCGCCCAGGGTGTCGGTGACCCGCAGCTTCACCACGTGGGTGCCGGTGCCGCCGAAGCTGGTGCCCACCTCGGCGCCGGTGCGCTCGAAGGTGCCGTTGTCGTCCAGGTCCCACTCGTGCTTGGTGATCGCACCGTTGTCGTCGGTGGAACCGGCACCCGTGAGGGTGATGGCGTCGCCGGGCAGCGCCACCAGGCGGCTGGCGGTGACCTTGGGGGTGGGCGCCCTGTGGATGGTCAGGTCGACGGCCTTCACCCGCGCGGCGCCGACGTCGTCGGTGACCCGGACCTTGGTGTTCACGACCCCGGGGGCCGTGTAGCGACGCGTCGTGTTGGGCGTGGTGGTGGTCTTCTCGAATGAGCCGTTGCCGTCCAGGTCCCAGTCGTAGGAGACGATGCTGCCGTCGGCGTCCGTCGATCGCGAGGCGTTGAAGGTGACGACCGTGCCCCCGCGGAGCAGCCCGAGCTGGCCGATGACGTGCCGGTCGTCGATGACCAGGACCGGCTGGAGGACCGCGGGGTTGGGGCTCACGCTGAGCTGCGCGACCGGCGGGGCGTTCGGCGGAACCGGCGGCGGCACCGGCGGGAGGGCGGCGGCCTGCCCGGCGATCGCGAGTGCGCCGGCGACTGCGGCGGCTCCGGCGAGGTTGCGGGCGATGCGGCGGGAGATGGTGAGGTGGGCGGCCATTTCGGGGCTCCTTCGGGAGTGGGTGACTGACTGACCTCATGGTCCGTCGAACGCCCATCCCGTTCCGTCCACCGCGCGACGCACGTTGTGTCACGCACACGACACGGCGCGCCCCCGGACGAATCGGGGACGCGCCATGCGCTGACCGCGGAGCTCCTGCGGTCAACCTCGCCGGACGACCTCGCAGCCCACGGCGCTGTCGCGCCGATCCACCACCGCGGTGTCCCGCCCGTCGCCGCAGCGCACGACGTCGCGCAGTCCGTCTCGCGCCAGGATGAGGTCGGGGCCCGGCCCGCCCGAGAGCATGTCCCGGCCGCCGCGCCCGATGAGCACGTCACGGCCCGGGCCGCCCTCCAGGCTGTCGTTGCCGATCCCGCCGTCCAGCAGGTCGCGGCCAGCCCCGCCGGACAGGCAGTCCGCCCCGGCCCTGCCAAGCAGGCGGTCGTTGCCCCCGAGGGCGGTGATGCGATCGGCCGCGGCCGTACCGAAGAGCGTCTCGCCGCGGCGGGTGCCCCGCACGCGGTTGGTGCAGCGGGAGGAGTCCGCGCCGATCACCGGGCGGCCCGAGGTTCCGGGCAGGCCGGGCACCGGCGGGGCGGGCCGCGACACGGTGAAGGCGACGGTGACCCGGTCGTCCTCACCGTCGGCGCCGTTGCCGGGCGTGGAGTCGGGGTCGACGGTGCTGGCCGCCGACGAGCCGACCGGCGCGCCCACGGCGGTGACCTCGGCGGTGACGGATGCGGCGGGGGCGGCCGTGGACCCGGTCACCGGCAGGCGCAGCGTCGCCTCCCCTCCGGCGGGGATGGTGCCGGCATCCCACGTCCCGCCGGCCACCGTGCCCTGGGAGGGGACGGGATCGCCGGTGGTGAGCGCGGCGGCGGTGACGGTCACCCGCACACCGGTCGCCGGGTCGGGGCCGGCGTTGCGCACCCGCAGGGTCACCGGCGCCTCGCGCCCATCGAGCAGGCGGGGCGGCGCGTCGGCCGACACCGAGACGTCCGCCTGGAATCCGGGAAGCGAACCCGGGGGGAGCGCAGCCGCGGAGTCGTCGGGACGCGTGCGACTGCCGGTCATGGTGCTGCCGTTGCCGAGCTGCCCGGACCGGTCGTCCCCCCAGCACCACACGCTGCCGTCGTCATAGGCGGCGCAGGTGTGGCCGCCCTCGAGCAGTCTGTTCCCGAAACCACCGGCGGTGATCGCAACGACGCCGCGTGCTGCGGGGATGCCGAGCACAGCGCCGGGCGCCGGCATGTCGTCGACGCTGTCGGGGCCGTTGCCGAGCTGCCCGTGGAAATCGTCGCCCCAACAGAGGGTCGCGTACGGCGCGGCCAGGCACGAGTGGCCGGCGGAGGTGATGGCGACGCCTCCAGGGAGCCCGATGTCGGCGGGCGTCATCGAGGGAGCGAGCGGCGCGCCGTTGCCGACCGTTCCCTGGGAGTCGTCGCCCCAGCATGCGCTCGCCCCGCTGTCGAGGGTGGCGCACGTGTGCGCCCTGCCCGCCGCGACGGCGACCGCTCGCGTTCCGGTCGGCAGCGCCACCGGCACAGGCGCGGGCCGAAAGTTCACTGGAACGCCATCGCCCAACGCGCCGCCGGCGTTCTGGCCCCAGCACCAGGCGGAGCCGTCGTCGAGAATGGCGCAGGTGTGCGCGTCGCCCGCCGAGAGCGTCGTCGCACGCCGTCCTGGCGGCAGGTCGACCCGCGCCGGGCTGTTGCGCCGCTCGTACGGTTCGCCGTCGCCGACCTCCCCGGAGAGATCGGCGCCCCAGCACCACGCCGAGCCGTCCACGAGGACCGCACACGTGTGCTCGGCTCCGGCGGAGATCATCCGCACCCCGGTGCCGTCTGGGAAGGCCACGCGCACGGGCGTCGGCTGGTAGCTCGTCGCGCGGCCGTCGCCCAGCTGCCCGGAATCGCCCCGCCCCCAGCACCACGCCGAGTGGTCATCGAGGATGGTGCAGCTGTGGGAGATACCGGCCGTCACGGCCACCGCCCGCCGGCGGCCCGGCAGGAGCACGCGCACCGGCGCTGGCACGTCCGCGGCCGACCCGCCGATGCCGATCTGTCCCCGGGAGTTGTTTCCCCAGCAGTAGGCGGCGCCGTCGTCGGTCACGGCGCACGTGTGGAGCCAACCGGCATCCAACGCCGCCGCCTGCCGGGCCCGGGTCGCGCTTCCGGCCTGGTCGGCCGCGGCGGTCATCGGCAGGAGCAGGAGCCCGGCCAGCGCGAGCATCAGGGCCCTGGGTCCGTGGCGGGCCGCGTCCGGGGGAATGGGGGTGGTCATCGGGGTCTCCTCTGTGACGGGTGGTTGCCGTCACAGCCTTCATGGGCCCCGATTCCCGTTCCGCCCCATCCACGACACCCGTCGTGTCAGGAGCGCGACACAGCGCCCCCGGCTAGGTGCGCGGCCGAGACGGAGGCGGAGGCGCTGACGTCCCGCCCTGCCGCTTCTTGCGCTTGCGGTACTGGCTCCACACCACGGGTGCGGCCACGACGATCAGCCTGCGCAGCATTCTTCCCATCCCATCTCCTTGCGGGGGCGGCCGGCACGCGCCGGGGGGTGGATGTGGGCCGCCCCCCGGGGTGCTGGTGAGTGTTACCCGCGGGCGGGCGCCACCCAAACCCTGCGGGTCACCACACGGGAAGGCGCTGCCACCCGCCGTAGGCCAGCCAGCGCTCCATCACGGCCGCCGGCGCGTAGCGCGCGGGGTCCGGGGCCCGGTCGGCGCCGACAGCGTCGAGGGGCAGCAGGTCGCCGTCGGCGCCCAGCCACCGCACCTCGATGTCGTCCAGGTGCAGGCGCAGCTCGAACGGCACCGCCAGGTGGCCGTCGTGGTCGGTCACGCGCACCCACCGGCCCTCCGGCAGGTCGTGCAGCTCACCCACCGGCAGCCAGGCCATCGCCGCCGGGTCGTGGACGTGCAGCACGCCGCGGGTCACGTGGAACCCGGACCAGCCGGCCCGGTCGAATCGGGGCTGCGGGTGGATGTAGGCGTGGTCCTCGCGTACGCGGTGCGCCACGCCGTCGGCGTGCGGCAGCGGGCTGGCGGCGAGGCCGACACCGGCGTCCGTGACGATGCTCGTGCTCATGCTGGGCTCTCCCCTCGCGTTCTGCGTCCCCGGGAGGAATGGTCGGTTCCGGCGCGTTCGACCCGCATCCGGGGGATCCCGGACATCGCGTCACATCGCTGCAACGCCCGGGATGGGGATCAGCCCGGGTCGCCCGTGATGGCGCGCCAGCGGGCGAGGCTCACCGACCCGAGGTCGCCCACCTCCGCGAAGGGGTTCGCGGCGCCGTAGGTGTTGCCGGAGTACGTGGCCAGCAGCGCGACCCGGCCGTCGGGGTCGTGCACCTTGTAGACCGATCCCGAGGTCGGGGCGAACACGTTGCGGCGGATCGCGTTGCCCGCCATGCGGGGGGCCGCGGGGATGTCGTCGTTCATGAAGACGTGGGCCTCCGAGTCGCGAGCCGTGAACCGGTTGCCCTCCACCAGGTTGTCCCGCGCCCCGTGCAGCTGCATCCCGTACTGGTAGTCGGCGAGCGTGTTGCCGCGCACCGTGACCCCCCCGCTGCGGTCGTCCAGGTACACGGCGATGCTGAGGCCGTCCCGCCACCAGTTCCCCGCGCCGCGCTCGCGCCCCCACGGGTTCCCGCGCACGCCGGTGATGCGGTTGTCCTCGATGCGGGCCGCCAGCCCCACGGCCTCCCGATCGAACAGGTAGACCGCCCCGCAGTCCTCCAGCACCACGCAGGCGTCGCGGATGCGGTTGCGGGCGATGACCGCGCGGGTGAAGCCCCGCACGGCGATGTAGCCGGTGCGCCGGAAGGTGAAGCCGCCGAACACCGCCGCCTCGCTCTTGCGCGGGCTGGACACGGTCCCGACGTCGGTGAACGAGGATCCGGTCACGGTGACCGCGCGGCCGCAGTAGCCCACGTGCAGGCCGTCCCTGCCGGTGCGGGCGATCGTGGAGCGCCGCATCACCACGCCCTCCGCGCACTCGGCGTTCACGGCGTGGTCGGCCGCGTCGGTCACGCGCACACGGTCCAGGGTGAGCCCCCGGGCGTCCTCGGCGAGGATCCCGGTGGTGGCGCCCCGGATCGTGACGCGCTCCACCCGAAGTCCCCGGGCGTCGCGGGCGTCGATGACCGCGCCCGGCGCCGCGGCCCGCACGTCCACCGGGGCCCGCCGCGCCTGCACCAGCAGCCGGGTGCCGTCGTGCGCCCACTCACCCGGCTCGTCCAGCAGGCACTCCGGGCCCTCCAGGTACGCGCCCCACCCGGTGGTGCCCGCGAACCCGGCCGCGTCGACGGTGAACCCGTCCGACCCGGTCACGGTCGCCTCCTCGATCTCGTACAGGGAGGCACGCACGCGCAGGGTCGCGCCCGCGAAGCTGGTGCACCGGGTGCGGAAGGCGGGCAGGGTGACCGCCGCACCGGTGGCGGCGCGCACGGGGATCCACGGGTTGCCGTCCCGGCCGCGGGGGCTGTGGGCGGGCGCCAGCAGCCGCCCGCCGAGCGTGACCTGGGCCGGCCGGAACCGCAGCGGCGCGGCCCACACGCCGGGTCGGCTCGGCACCGGACGGAAGCCGGTCACGCGCGCCGCGCCGTCGATGACCGCGGTGCGGCACCCGCGCGCGGGGCGCACCACCACGCCGGTCGTACCGCGCGCGTCGATCCGCAGGGTGTTCACCCGGTCGCAGCGGACGCCGATCACCCGCTCGTCGCTGGCGCGCAGGGTGGGGACGGCGGCGGCGGGGACCGCCGTGAGGGCCGTCACCAGGACGGCCGCGGCGCTGCGGGGGAGCCGGGCCACGGAGGCCATCCTCACATGCGGCTGCCCGCAGGGGCCAGGCGGCCCGGTCCGAGCCGCCGGCCCCGCGTGGTCCGGCTAGGGGCGCCCCATGCGCAGCAGCAGCGCCGCCGCGCGGTCCCAGCGGTCGATCTGGCAGCCGTCGACCCGGGTGAACGTGGTCGTCACCGGGCGGCCGGCGAGGGTGCCCTCCACCTCGAGGGTCTGGGGTCCGCCGTACTGCTGGGTGCAGACCATGCCGGGCGCCAGCGTGGCGTCGAACACGTCCGTGCCGACGAGGCTCAGCAGCTCCTGGCAGTCCTTGTCGGTGGCGACCGGCGTCTCCGGGCAGGTGACGGTGAGCTCGCGGCGCGCCGTCTGCGCCTTCGGGTCGTCGGGCCCCTTGGGCCACCACACCAGCCGCAGCTCGGTGGAGCCCGTCGCGCCCGGAGCGGTGGCGGTACCACCCAACGGGGTGGCCATGCGCTGCAGCAGCGGCACCGCCGCGTCGTACCGGGTGATCTCGCAGCCGCCGCTGCGGGTGAAGGTGGCGTCCACGGCGCGCCCGCCCACGAAGCCGGTCACGGTCATCACCTGCGGCCCGCCGAAGATCTTGGTGCAGGCGGCGTCGTCGGGCACCGGCGCCCACACCTCGGGGCCCAGGGCCAGCAGCTCGGGGCAGCCCTCCGCGGTGGGGTCCACGCAGTCCACGGTGAACCGCGCCGGCTCACTCGCGGTGCCGTCCTTGCCCTGCTCCCAGTACGAGATCTCCAGGGCGGTGGCCGCCGCGGCGTTGTCGCCGGTGGCGCCGGCGGAGTCGTCGTCCCCGCAGGCCGACAGGCCGAGGGTGAGGGCGATCAGCGCGATGGGCAGGGCCAGGAGGCGGAGCATGGTGGTGGTCATATCACCCATCCGTCGCGGGGCCCGATCCCGTCACGCGCCGGGATGGGGATTGGTTCGCGGGCCGGATCGATTACCTCTGGACGCCGAACCCCAATTCGCGCGCGTTTCCAGCGGAAACACCTCACTCGCCCCGTCCATATGGACGGGGAGTCTGCGGATTCTGTGAAGTTAGCCTTGCGGCGACCCCGCACATGTGGGCCCCGCCCTCACGGCCTGGGAATCCGACCCTCGCCGGGGCCCCCATCGTCCGCACATAGAGGAAACACACGCCAATGACGCAGGTCATCGGTGGTGACGGCGCCTGCCCCGCACGGGGCGGACGGTCGCCGCATCGCCTTCGCCGGAACCGCCTCCGCGCCGCGCTGGCGCTCACCGCGACGCTCGTCCCGCTGGTCGCGGCCGGCACCGCCAACGCCGCAGCGACGGCCGGGCAGTGCCCGGTGAACGATCGCTTCGGCCGCATGCTCCCCGCGCTCGCGGCGGCGCCGAACTCGGTCGCCGACCTGACGGCGCTCGGGAAGGCCACCACGGAGCTCAATCACCTGGAGACGGTCCGCGGCACCGAGTCGGATGACGAGAGCGACATCCCGGCCGGCTACACCTACGCCGGTCAGTTCATCGACCACGACATCACGCTCGACCCGCGGCCGGACGACCTCACCACCATCGTGGACCCCGCGACGCTGCGGAACGTCCGGACGCCGTCGCTCGACCTGGACAGCGTCTACGGCGCCGGCCCGGCCGGCTCGCCGCAGCTCTACGAGGCCGACGGCTACTCGCTCAAGCTCGGCCGGCCGCTCAGCGGCGCGGTCACCGACCCGGGCGCCCGTGACGTGCTTCGCGACGGCGCCGGCCGTGCCGTGCTGGGCGACGACCGCAACGACGAGAACCGCATCGTCGGCAGCCTGCATTCCATCTTCACCCGCTACCACAACCGCAAGGCCGCGCAGATCCGTGCCGCCAACCCCTCGTGGTCGGCGTCGCAGGTGTTCGCCGCCGCTCGCCGCCAGGTGACCTGGTCGTACCAGTGGGCCGTGGTCAACGACTTCCTGCCGCAGATGTCGAGCCAGGCGGCCGTCGCCTCGGTCGCGCTGCGCGGGCCGTCGTCGTGGACGGTGAACCTCAACCTGTACGACACCTGCAAGGGCAGCATGCCGGTGGAGTTCTCCACCGCCGCCTACCGCTGGCACACGATGGTCCGCAACGACTACGTGGTGAACGACCGGGTGAAGGACCTGCCCATCTTCGACGGGACGTTCGATCCCACGCGGAACCTCGCCGGCTTCCAGCCCGCGCCGTCGAACTTCGGCTTCGACTGGGACCTGCTGTTCAAGATGACCGAGCGGACGCCGCAGATGGCGTACAAGCTCGACAACTCCCTGGTCCCGGCCCTGGGCATCCTGCCGGGCGGCGCCGCGGGCACCGGGCCGATCGACCTGTCGGTGCGGAACCTGCTCCGGGGACGCCAGCTCGGCCTCCCCTCGGGCCAGGCCGTCGCCCGGGCGATGGGTCTCACCCCGCTGCGCGACGACCAGATCGTGGTGGGTCCGGCGCTCAGCGTCGGCGCACCCGTGAAGGCGCTCACCGCGGTCTCCCCGGCGTTCGCCGGCAACGCACCGCTGTGGAGCTACCTGTTCGCCGAGTCCGTGAACCAGTCGTTCGTGGTCTTCGGCGGGCGGATCATCGGTGGCGACACCAAGCGCCTGCGGCTGGGCCCGGTGGGCTCCCGCATGGTGAACGAGACCTTCGTGGGCCTCTTGAAGGCCGACCCGGACTCGATCCTCAACAACCCGCAGTTCAGCCTGCCGACGAGCTTCGGCTTCGACGACATCGTGCGCGAGGCGACCGGCATGCCGGCCCGCCGCCCGGCCAAGGTCGCCACGGCCAGCAGCAGCCTGCAGCTCATCGACTGGAACCTGAACAAGGTGATCGACGGTGAGACCGTCTCGCGGCCGCTGGTCTCGATGGGCTGGTCCAGCACCAACAGCCTCCTGCTGGCGGCGCACACCGAGTGGGTGCAGGTGGACACCGGGCTCAACGGTCCCGCCGGCGCCGTGGTGCTGCACCCGCGCAGCGACGGCCTGAACGCCGGCTACGGCTTCCCGGTGGACTTCACCATCCAGGTGTCGGCCGACGGGGCGACGTGGACGACGGTGACCTCGCGCACCGGGTACGCGCGGCCGGCCGCCGCGCCGCAGCGCTTCACGTTCCCGCAGCAGACCGTGCGGTACGTGCGCGTGACCGGCACCCGGCTCCGGTCGAACCCGTGGGACCTGGGCTTCCACCGCATGCAGTTCGCGGAGGTCGAGGTCACCGCCTAGCGGCGACCCGCCCCGGGGTGCCGGCCCTCACCGGCCGGCACCCCGGGCGCGTTCTCGTCACACGGTTCACACGCATGCGTGTTGAGCCGCGTGTGTCATACATGCAATCATTAGCGTATGACGACCATGGTGAGTTTCCGCGTGGATGACGGGGATGCGGCGGCGGTGCGCGCCTGGGCCGACCGGCTGGGGGTGGATCGCTCGGAGCTGTTGCGCGACGCGCTGCGCGCCCACCTGGTGCGGCTGTCCGCCGAGGCGGACATCGAGGCATGGAACCGGATGCCGCTCACTGACGGCGAGCTGGCGCTCGGCACCGTCGCCGACTGGGGCCCCGCGGAGGAGTGGTCGGACTGGTCGGATGCTGCGCGGTGAGATCTGGTTCGCCGCCACCCCCGGCGGCGACCGGCCTGTCCTGGTGCTCACACGCGATCCGGTGGCCGACGGCATCGGGTCCGTGGTGGTCGCCGCACTCACCCGCACGACGCGCGGGCTGATCTCGGAGTTGCCGCTCACGGCGGCCGATGATGGTGTCCCCAGCGACTGCGTCGTGAACTTCGACACCCTGCACACCCTGCCCCGCGAGGTGTTCCGGCGACGCATCGCGACCCTGTCGCCGCCCCGCATGGCGCAGGCATGCCGGACGCTGCGGGACGCCCTGGGCTGCTGACCCACCCCGCCCGCTAGCATCGCCGCCATGGAGCGCGAGGCGGTGCAGCGTCGCACCCTCCGGGTGCTGTTCGCCGCCCAGGTGTTCAGCGGTGCGGGCCTCGGGGCCGGCGTCTCGGTGGGTGCACTGCTGGCGGAGGACATGATCGGCGGCACCGGCTATGCCGGTGTGCCCGCCGCCCTGTTCACGACCGGCTCCGCGCTGGCCGCGTTCCTGGTGGGCGCCATCTCCCAGCGTGCCGGCCGCCGGTTCGGCCTCATGCTGGGCCTCGCCACCGGGGCGCTCGGCGGCCTGGGGACCGTGCTGGCGGCGGCGATCGACAGCGTGCCGCTGCTGCTGGTGTCCCTGTTCCTCTACGGGTCCGGTGTCGCCACCAACCTGCAGGCGCGGTACGCCGGCGCCGACCTGGCCCGTCCCGACCAGCGGGGACGGGCGATCAGCCTCGTGCTGGTGGGCACCACCGTGGGCGCGGTGATCGGCCCGAACATGGTGGACGTGATGGGCGGCGTGGCGCTGGACCTGGGGATCCGGGAGCTCGCCGGCCCGTTCATCCTGTCCTCGGCGGCCTACGCCGTGGGTGCGGTGATCGTGGGGGTGATGCTGCGCCCCGACCCCCTGCTGTTCGCCCGCCGGGCGCAGCTGACCCCGGAGGTCACCACAGCACCGGCGGTCGTGCCCGTGGCACACAACCCGCGCAACGTCCGGCTGGCGGCCACGGTGATGGTGGTGAGCCAGCTGGTGATGCTGGCGATCATGACCATGACGCCCGTGCACATGCGCGATCACGGGCAGCCGCTGTCGGCGACCGGCCTGGTGATCAGCCTGCACATCGCCGCGATGTTCCTGCCGTCGCCGATCACCGGGAACCTGGTGGACCGGCTGGGCCGCATGCCCATCATCGCCGCCGGCGGCATGACCCTGGGCGCCGCCGGGGTGGTGGCCGCCCTGGCTCCGCCGGAGTCCCTGCCGGCCACCGCCGTCGCGCTCATCCTGCTGGGCCTGGGGTGGAATCTGGGGATCGTGGGCGGCACCGCATTGCTCACCGACTCGGTGCCGCTGGAGCGCCGCGCACGCACGCAGGGCGGCGCCGACGTGGCCCTCGCCCTGGCCGGCGCCACCGGTGGCCTCGGCAGCGGGGTGATGGTGGCGAGCACCAGCTTCGCCGCGCTGTCCATCGTGGGCGGCGTGGTGGGCCTGGCGATCCTGCCGCTGCTGCTCGCCGTGCGGGCACGCCCCGCGGCGCCGCCAGTGGCCGAGCCCGAACCGGTGCCCGTGAGCCGCGACGCCGGCTGAGCGCCTCAGGCGGGCAGGACGGCCGGCGGCGGCTCCTCCACGTGGGGCACCACCTCCCGGAACAGCCGCATCCCCACGATCACCACGAACAGGGCGATCGCGACGGCGATGCAGCTGAAGATGGTGAGGGTTGGCGTGAGGCCGATGGCGTCGCTCAGGTAGCCCAGCCCCACGGTGGGGACGGTGCCCGCGTAGGCGCACATGTAGAGCACGCTCATGAGCTTGCCGCGTTCCTGCAGCGGCACGATGGTGCCGCAGATGACGGTGCCGCCGTACAGGATGAACCCGTTGACCAGGCCGATGATGCCGGCGGCGAACACCACCAGCGCCGCGGTGTTCACCGCCGAGCTGAGGATCACCAGGAACGACAGGGTGGCGCTGGCCACCGCCCCGTAGGCCATCGACCGGCGCGGGTCGAGGCCGCGGGCGAGGAACGGTGCCAGGCCGCCCAGCGACAGCACCAGGAAGCCCACGCTGCCCACCACCGCCAGGTTCCGCACGCCCAGCTCCTCCACCATGAACAGGGGCACGACGCTCAGCACCGTCCCCTCCACGAAGCTCATGAGGAACGTCGCGGGGGCCACGAAGGTCATGAACCCGGCCTTCTGGCCCTCCGGCACGCCCAGCCGGATGCGGAACGGCCCGGGATGGCGGTTGCTGCGCAGCAGCGTCTCGGCGGCCAGCGAGACGGTGATGATCCCGAACACCATCAGCACGATGTGGCCCCAGAACGGGGTGTGCCTGGGGTTGGCCCCGTACTGGGCGGCCAGCCCTCCCAGGCCCGGGCCGAGACCGAACCCCACGCGGAAGAACACGCCGGCCAGGGCGGCGGCCAGCGCCTTGCTGTCGCCGCGGGCGTGGTCCACCACGAAGGCCGCGCCCACCCCCAGGAAGCCGCCGATCGCCAGGCCCTGCAGGACCCGTCCGGCGAACAGCAGCGGCACGCTCTCCGCGAGGGCGAACGTGAGCGAGGCCATCGTCATGATCGCCATCGCGGGCAACATCATCCACTTGCGGCCCAGCCGGTCGGCGAGGTTGCCGGCGATGAGCATGGTGGGCACCACGGTGACCGTGTAGGTCACGAACAGCGCCGTGGCGGTGGCGTTGCTGATGCCGAAGTGCTCGCGGTAGAGCGGCAGCAGCGGGGTGATGATGCTGGTGCCCATCGTGAGCACCATCAGCCCGATGAGGGCCTTCCACGATCCCGACGTCACCCGCGCACCCCCGGTCCCTGCGCCCCCGGTCCCGGGGCGCTCGCCCTACGGTACCCACCCGCGCGCGACGCCTCGCACGGCGGCCCGCCGGCGTGTCCGAAACCACTGGATACGGACGACGCGACCGGCCGGATCACCGACGGGTTCGGAGACGACCGGCACCGCATCGATGGCGTTGAACCGGTCGCCGCCGTGGGTAGTGGGGCGGCACGTCCCACGATCCAGGAGTCCTCGATGCCCCGACCCACCCTCCGCCGCGCGGTGATGGTCGCCGCCGCCGCCGTGCTCGCCGTTCCGGCCGCCGCCAACGCGCGCGACATGTACATCACCGACTCGGCCGGCAACCTGCACCGCTTCGACTCACGGCACCCCGGGGTGATCCTCGACACCGTCGCCATCTCGGGCCTGCCGGCGAACATCTCCCTGGTGGGCATCGACATCCGGCCCGCCACCGGCGAGCTGGTGGGGGTGGGCTCCAACAGCGCGCTGTACGTGCTGGACCCCGGCACGGGCGCGGCCACCGCGGTGGGCACGGGCTTCAGCCCGGGCCTCTCCGGGTCGGCCTTCGGCGTGGACACCAACCCGGTGCCCGACGCCCTGCGCATCACGAGCAACGCCGAGCAGAACCTCCGGATCGCCTTCGCCACCGGGAACCACGGTGCCGGGAGCCCCGACGGCGCCCTCAACCCGGGTGACCCGTCGGTGGTGGCCTCCGCGTACACCAACTCGACGGTCTCGGCGGTGCGCCCGGCATCCACCACGCTGTACGGCATCGACGCCGCGGCGAACACGCTGGTGGTGCAGGACCCGCCGAACGCCGGCACGCTGGGCGGCGCCCGCCCGCTGGCCTTGGACGTGGGTGACCAGACCGGGTTCGACATCGCCGGGACCCGGAACACCGGCTACCTGGCCACCACCCCCGGCGGCCGCCCCGGCGCATCCTTCTTCCGGGTGGACATCACCACCGGGGCGGTCACCGACCTGGGCCCCATCGCCAGCGGCTCGCTGCTGCGCGGCGGCACCGGGCGGGTGACGGTGACGGGCCTCGCCGCCCGTCAGGAGGTGACGTCCCCCCGGGTGAACGTGGCGCCCACCGTGCGCATCGAGAAGACCACCCTGCTGCCGCGCCCCGGCCAGCGGGCCGCCTACATCGCGCAGGCAGCCGACCCGGATGGCGACATCGTGCGGGTGGAGTGGGACACCGACAACGACGGCACCTTCGACGACGCGCGGGCGACCGCCCTGCGGCTGGCGCTGCCGGCCGGCGTGCGGACCATGCGCGTGCGGGTGACCGACGACTCCGGCGCGCGCGCGGTCGCCACCACACGGGTGCTCGTGCGCCGGTGACCCGGGTCCGGGCCGCGCCTCCGCCGGGGCGCGGCCCGGCCCGACCCGCGGTTGATGCTTCTGGCGTCCCGGGCGCCCGGTCCCGTACAGTCGGCGTCCCTTCCCTCTGCCGATCGGGCGTCCGTGCAGCGGTTCACCTCCCTCCTGGCAACCGCGGGCGCACTGGCGCTGCTGGCCGTACCGGCCGCCGGCCAGACCGCACCGACGGTCACGCGGTTCCCGGCCACGCTCCCCACCGGGAGCACCTGCCCGAGCTTCACCGCCCCCGTGCAGGCCCGTGACGGCACCATGTGGTTCTTCGGCGTCACACCCCGACCGGGAACGTGGTGACGCTGCCGGATCAGAGCGCGGGGGCGTCATGTCTGTTGGAGGCCGCGGCGGCCACCGACGGCAACATCTGGGGTGGGACGATCGGCGACGAGTCGCTGGTGCGCTTCGCCCCGGACGGGGCGGCCACGCGGTTCGAGGAGGGGCCGAACGCCACCGACACCGTCGCCGCCGATGACGGCAACGTGTGGGCCACCTCCTTCGAGGGCGGCCTGGTGGGCCGGATGACGACCGGGGGGACCTTCACCCCGTTCCCCGTCGGCCAACCCCAGGGCGGCCTTGGCGCCATCGCCGCCGGCCCGGACGGAAACGTCTGGTTCACCAAGGCCGGCGGGATCGGACGCGTGACGCCCGCCGGCGTGATCACCGAGTTCGACGGCGAAGGCCTCAACCCGAGGGACATCGCCGCGGGTCCCGACGGGAACCTGTGGATCACCCAGGGCGCCGGCCAGCCGGTGGTGCGCCGCACGCTCGACGGCACGATCACCCCGTTCAGCGATCCAGAGGTGACGCTGGGCGGCGGCAACCGGATCACCGTGGGCGCCGACGGGAACCTGTGGATCAACGACCCGGCCAACCAGCGCGCCGTCCGGGTCACGCCGGCCGGCGTGTTCACCGTGGTGCCGCTGGGCGGCGACGTGGGAGGCTTCGGCGGAGGCCTCGGCGTCGCCACCGACGGCGCGCTGTGGTTCGTGCAGCGGGACGGCCTCGCGTTCGGCCGCATCACCTCCGAGCCCGCGCCGACGTACACCGACGCCGCCGCGCTGCAGGTGCCCGCGGTGGGGACGACGTCCGGTCCGGCGAGCCGCTACCCGGCCACCATCACGGCCAGCGGGCATCGCGGCACCGTCACCGGTGTGCGCGTCCGCCTCAACGGCATCCACCACGCCTTCGCCGCGGACCTCACCGTCCAGCTCGTGGGCCCGCGGGGGCAGAGCGCGCTGCTGATGGCCAACTCGACCAACCGCGCGGGCGATCTCACCACACCCCGCGACGTGCTGGGCGGCGAGGTCATCACCTTCACGACGGGGGCGCCGCAGGCGCCGCGGTTCCTCACGAGCGGGGTCTTCAGCCCCGTCAACGGGGGTGGCTTCGCGGTCAACTTCCCGCCGCCGGCCGTCGCCTCGCCCACGGGTGACCTGACGGTGTTCAACGGCACCGATCCCAACGGCGAGTGGCGCCTCTTCGTCGCCGACGACGAACCGAGCGCCGAGACCACGGGTGTCATCGCCGGCGGGTGGTCGCTCGACATCCAGACCACCGGCGTGGACGCACCCTCGCCGCCCGTCGTGGCCGCACCACCGGTGGCCGACCGCACGGCGCCCCGGCTGCGGCTGGGACGGCTGCCGGCCACCGTCACCCTCGCCGCGCTGCGCCGGGGTCTCGCCGTGCGCGTCACCTCCGGCGAGGCGGCGACGGTGCGCACCTCGCTGCGGGTCCGGGCGCGGGGTGTCACCCGCGGGAACGTCTTCCCCATCGAGCTGGTGCGCAGCACCCGGCGGGTGTCGGCGGGCCGGGTCACGCGCCTGCTCCTCACGCCCGGCGCGCGGCGCCTCGGCACGCCGCTGCGGCCGTTCACGGTGCAGCTGGAGGTGCGGGCCACCGACGCCGCGGGGAACCGCACCACCACCCGGCGCACCCTGCGGGTGACGGTCCCGGCGCGCCGGTAGCGCGGTGGGTCAGCCGGGGCCGGGGTTGGCCAGCCGCGGCACGGACAGTTCGATGGTGATGGGGCAGTGGTCGGACCGGCCCTGCCCGATCCACTCGTCCTCGCGGCCGATCTCGATGGACCGCACGGCGGGCAGCCAGTCCCGCGGGATCCAGATGTAGTCGATGTGGGAGCGGTTCTTCCGGGGCCCGTAGACGTGGGTCTGCACGCTCTCCTCCCCGAACGCCTCCCCGCTCACCTCGTGCCAGGCGCTCACCAGCCCCAGCCCCCGAAGGGCGTCGGCGACGGCGGCGAAGCCGTCATCCATGGGCATCGCCAGGTTGAAGTCGCCGGCCACCACCAGCGGGTGGTCGGGCAGCACCGCGGGGTTCTGGCCCAGCACGTCCAGCATCTGGCGGGCGTAGGGGTGCGGCCCCTCCCCGCCGGGGGTGGTCCACACCGCCAGCAGGGTGAACGGCACGGGGCCGTCCACCAGCACGGGTACCACCAGCGGCCCGTCGGGGGTGAACCGCACGGGGGTGAGGCTCCACGGCTCCTGCGCCGACACGCCCAGGCCGCGCGCGTCGTGCTCGTCCTGGCGCAGCCAGTGGCCGCCCAGCGCCTCCAGGATGCCGGGGCCGCTCTCGGGGATGACCGCCACGTCGGCGCCGATGCCGGCGAGCATGTCGGCCTTGCCGGCGTAGCCCTGCCGGCAGTTCCAGGTGGTGATCCGCAGCAGCCGCGGCGTGCGTGCCGGGTCGGGGGGGAAGGTCGCCATCCCGCGGTGCCTACCGTGCGGTCTCGGCGAGCCGGGCGCGCAGGTCCCGCAGGCGGGCGCGGGCGGGCGTGGTGTCCATGCCGGCCAGATTCAGCGGCGGGTCGAGGGCGCGCAGCACCTCGTGCTCGGTGTCCTCCGGCGCGTCGCCCGGCCAGTCCACGAACGCCACGGCCAGGTGGTCGTGCACCCAGGCGGTGAGCTCGCGGTTGCTCTGGACGGTGAGCCGGCCGGCGTCGTGGAGCTCCAGGTGCAGCTCCTCGCGCAGCACCGCGGCGAGCGTGAGCCGGAAGGTGGAGCGGCCGATGTTGCCGCGCACGTGGTTGTTCCACACCCGCGCCCGGAGGGTCGCGGTGGCGGCGCTGCCAGCCCGTCCGGCGTACAGGGGGCCTGCCGGGGCGTCGCCGGAGATCTCGCGCATCGCCTCCATCGCGGCGGCATCACCCCACCAGGCGTACAGCCCGGGGCCCTCCGGCAGCGCGGTGCGCAGGCGGGGGTCGCGCACCGCCATCGCGTTGGCGTCGTCGGCCAGGCGGGCGATGGCGCGCCCGAGGGTGTCGTCGGTGGCTCCCACGACACCCACCCTACGCGCCCGGGCGGGCGCAGCCGCGTGGCTCAGGCGGTCTCCGGCGGGGCGTAGCGGCGGTGGAGCATCAACGCGTTGCCATCCGGATCGCGGAAGAACGCCATGTGGCACACGCCCGTGTCGAAGATGTCCCCGTCGAAGCTCACGCCCCGGCCCTCGAGCTCGGCGCGAGCGGCCTGGACGTCCGGCACGCGCAGGGCGATGTGGGCGGTGTGGGGCCCGGCGAACGTCTGGCCCATGTTGGTGGGGTCCACCAGGTACAGGCTCACGTTGCCGAGCGAGAACTCCGGCCACGCTCCGGTACCGACCTTGGTCAGGCCGAGGGTCTCCGCGTAGAAGCGCGTGGACCGCTCCATGTCGGTGACCGGCACCGAGATGAAGTCGGCGCGTTCGACGGTCATGGCGGTGCTCATGTGGGGGGCCTCCCGGTCCGCGGTTCGTCCCGGGTCGATCCTCCCACGGGTGCCCGATGCCCGCTATCCGGGCCTGCGAGGGGAGACCGGCCGCTACTCCCGCTCGCCCACGCCGCTGCGCCAGAAGCCGGGTACCTCCGAGGGAAGTCCGTCCCGCCGGCCGCCGGTGATGCGCCCCGGGCGGTCCGGCCGCCGGGCGATGCGCGCGGCCGCTCGTCGGATGCGCGCCACGCGCTCCGGCTCGAGTTCCACCTTCAGCTCCGGGGCCGCAGCACCGACGAAGCCACCCTGGAGGAACCGCACCTTCAGCGCGAAGGCGTCTTCGAGCGTGAACGGCTTTCGGTCGTTGAAGCCCTCCAGCACCACCTTGTCGCCGCCGAGGCTCTTGTCGTTGATGAGTGCCTTGACGAAGTTGATCGTGAGGCCCTGATCCTGCTGTTCGGTGAACCACTGGTCCAGCTTCACGTAGGTGAGCGAGAGGCCGGACAAGCGCTCCAGGGACCCGTAGCCGACGCCGAAGTCATCGATCGCGAGACGGACGTCGAAGCTCCTGGTGTACTCGCCGAGCCGCTCCTTGAAGACCTCCAGGGGGCGCTTCTCCCAGACGACGCCGGGCGGAGGCTCAGGGATGGGCAGCTTCTCGGAGATTTCGAGGGCGAGCTCTCGTCCCTGAATGCCGTCCGGGCCCTGCACCAACTCCTGCAGCTCGTGGAAGTAGTCGTTATGCAGCAGGGTGTCGGGGTACACGTTGACCGTCAGACCCTGCGGCTGGGGCCCCCCGGTGACCACTCTCGGCGCCCGGCGCGTCTGGTCGCGGTACGACCGAACCGAGGCACGCAGCATGTGGCGGTCGAGGAGCAGCATGAACTCGCGCCCCCAGAGCTGTGCCGCCGCAAAAAGGTCCGCGGGCGCCTCGGTCAGTGATCCGGACGGGTCCCGGGCAAGCGCCTCCCAGCTGTCGATCCCGGGGTGACCGTCGAGATAGAGCACCGGCTGAAACCAAGGGACGATCCCCTTGAGCTGGTCCTCGAACGCCTGGCGGCGGGCACGGTAGATCTCCTGGGGGACGAACCCGGCGCGTCGACGGAGCGCATCCCACGCGGCGCCCAGCGCACGGAGTGGGCTCGGGTCATGGAGGTGGCTGTGTGATTCGCACACGGCCCGACAGACCGTTGCCACCGGCTCGATCAGAAGCTTCCCCGGCATTCTCCGGCCCACCACGAACAGCCACCGGGCCTCGCTGCTCGGGGTGAGCGGGACCGCGATCGTCCTGACGTCGCCGGCCTTGGCAAACCACCCTGCGGTGGTGCCGGCGGTCCCGTCGATGGCGCGCCGAAGCCGCGCCACCGCCGCCGCGGCCTCGGAGAGGGCCGTGTCCCGGTCGGGTGCGTCGCTGTGGGCATCGAGATCCCAGCGATCACCGGCGCAAATGAACGCCAGGTCGGCGCCGAGCATCTCGGTGATCCCGTTGAGGAGCCACTCCTGGTGGGTGCCCGGCGCCACGGGGAGCATGCGCGATAGGGCATCCTTGAGCCGGGTGATCGGCGCAGCGAGGACCTGGAGCGGCGCGTCGAGCTCCCGCACCTTCACGCGGCCCGGCTCGTTTGTTGTGTCGATGCCAAGCAATGAGACCCGCGTCACCTGCCGGTCGTCGGCGCCGCCCGCCGGAGCGCGGGAGAGGAGGATGCGGTCTGCCCACTGCACGCCCGCTGTGAGGCTCGGGGTCTGGTTGCCCCCGGTGAGTATCTGCAGCTCACGATGCACGTAGCCTGCGAGGTCGGACACGGACACGTAGCCGTCGCCGTCGAGGTCGCCGTCGCCGGAGTCCAAGCCGGCGACAAGCGCGTCGGTGAACAGCGAGTGGTCGTTGCGGGGAGGCGTGTTCTGGCGCTCCCAGGCTTCCTGGTCGAGACCCGATGCTGCGAGCACGCTCCGACGGATGCTGCCGTTCCGGGCGCTAAGCGCCCCGGCCAGGACGGCTCCGTCGCTGTTGGGCTCTCCCTGCTCGGTGCCCCGGTGAAGTCCCCCTGCGTAGCAGCAATCGAGAATGACGACCTGACTCCGGGCGGCGGCACCATCGAGTAGCCCGTGGATGACCGTACCCGCGAGCGCACTGGTCCAGGGTTGTGACGGCACTGTGTCGCGGCATGCCAGAAAGACCTCGTGGCCCGGCCCCCGCAGGGCGTGCCCCGAGAAGTAGAGGATCAGCAGTTCGTCGTCGCCGGACTCCGCGGCGAATTGGCCGAGTGCTCGCTGCAGTTCTGCGAGGTCGGGGTTGGTGAGGACCGTCAGGTCGGCTGGCGAAATGCCGCCGCGCCCCGGGTTGAGGAGCACGTCCCTGAGCCGCGCCGCATCACCAGGCGGGGCATACAGCGTTTGGAGCTCCGGATCGTCATACGCCGACACGGCCACCAGCAGTGCCCGGCGTCGATCGACCCAGGATTCCCGGGACACGTTCACTCGTCTGCTCCGAAGAGGTCACCCATGCCATCACTGAGTGCGCGCAGAGTGTCGGCGTCCGACCGGCCCCTGATGGCGATACGCCGCACCTCCTCACCGCCATGTTTCACGGTCACCTCGAACTCGCGCAACTGATGACGGCGGCCCCACTCGGCCAGCACCCCGGGCAGGGCCTTCAGCAGCGCGGTCAGCGCCACCGCGAGGCCCGACAGAGCCACGAGCACCTCGGGTGCGCCGTGCTTGGGGCGAAACGCGGCGGGCGCTTCCCACCCCTCCAACTGGAGCGTGCGCATGAGATCTACGGCCGCGGCGCGGTTGAGGTCGCCGGCGATACGGACGGTCACCGAAGGGACGATCTCCTGGGTAGGCACGGCGCACTCCTGGTCGGGTGGCCGCACGATAGATCTGCGCATCACGCACGCGAAATTTCGCATCCGCATTCATTAAGCGGGAACGGATTCCGGCGGCTTCCCCGAGTCGACCCGACCGCGGGTTGCTGATTTAGGCGCTTCTTGTCAATCGTGGCGGCCGAAGCCCGGCACCCGCGGGCCCGGCCCGCGGCCGTGCACGGCGGCCGAGGCCCCGGAGGGGCGGCGCAGCCGCACCCGGTCGGCAGCGCGCATCACGCGGGCCAGCTGGTCGGGCCCCGGTTCCAGGCGCAGCTCCCGGGACGGCTGCCCCACGAACTCGCCCTGCAGCAGGCGCACACCCAGGGCGAAGGCGTCCTCCAGCTGGAAAGGCGGCTGGTCGGCGAATGCGGTCACCACCAGGCGCTCCGGGCCCGCCCAGGGGGCGGCCAGCGCGGCCTCTACCAGCGAGGTCACCAGGCCGGCGTCGGGCTGGCTGGTGATCCAGGCATCGAGCTTCACGTAGGTGGGCTCCGGCGCGTCGGGTCCCTGGGCGATCTCCTGACGGGTGCGCAGCCCGTCCACCACCACGCCGATGCCCAGGCGATCGTGGATCTCGGTCAGCCGTGCGGACACCGCCGGGCCGTCGGCGCCCATGGGTGCGCACAGGCCGGAGATCTCAAGCGCGAGCTCCGCGCCACGCATGCCGCTGCCGCCGTGCAGCAGTTCCTCCAGGTGCTCCGGCGCGTCCGGCGCGAGCAGCGTGCTGGCGTGGACGCCCACGGTGAGTCCCCGCGGCAGCGGCAGCCCCTGCCCCGTGTGGGCCGGCGCGTCGTTGACCTGCGCCAGGTAGTCGCGCACCGCGGCGTGCAGCATCCGGCGGTCGAGCAGGCGGCGGAACTCGGGTCCCCACAGATCGGCCGCCGCGTACAGCTCGTGGGCGTTCCCCCGGCCCCGGTGCGCGACGGCCTGCCAGCCGTCGATGCCCGGCCGGTCGCGGTCGAGGTACAGCACCGGCGCGAACATGGGCACCAGGCCGCGCAGCTGCTCGGTGAACACCGCCAGGCGGGCCTCGTACATCTCGGCCGGCACCGTTCCCAGGTGCCGCAGCAGGGCGTCCCAGGCGGCGGCCTGCGCCCGCACCGGCGCCGCCTCGCGCCCGCCGGCGTGCGAGTCGATCACCGCCCGGCACACCACCCCGGCCGGCTCGCCGCGCGCCGCGGCGGGAAGGGAGTCACCCACCACGAACAGCCACGTGCCGCCGCGGCCGGGGGTGAGCCGCACGGCCATCGTCTCCACCCCGTCGGGCGCGGTGGCGCGCCATCCGGCGGCCGGCTCGCCGCCCCCGCGCACCAGGTCGCCCAGACGGGCCAGGGCGGTCCCGGCCAGGTGCTCCAGCTCCGCGTGGTCGGCGATGTAGCTGTAGGCCTCCAGCTCCCAGCGGTCGCCGTCGTGCCCGCGGCAGGTGAACGCAAGGTCGGCGCCCAGCATCTCGACCAGGCCGTTCAGCAGCCACCGGTCCACGCGTTCGCCGCGCACCGGCAGCTGCCATTCCAGGGCGTGGCGCAGACGGGCGACGGGCGCCACCAGGGCGCGTCCGGCCGCCTCGCGCTCGGGCGTCCATCCCGGCTCGGTGTGGCGCTGCGGTCCCATGCGCGGCCACGATAGACCCGTCGTTCGGCGGCGAGAAACCGCATACGAATGCGGTTTCTCTCCCCTGGGAAAATTTGCGCGTTCCGGCTCGCCGGGCGCGTCGCCCACGGTGGATTCCGGTGATTCGGTGTTCGCCGGAGTCTCGGGGCCGGGACGTTCCGGCCCCCGGCATACTGGTCGCATGACCTGCCCCCGGCATCACCTGCGCGCATGATCGTCGTCACCGGCGCCACCGGCGGCGTGGGCGGCACCGTCGCCCGCCACCTCTCCCAGCTGGGCGTCCCGTTCCGCATGCTCACCCGCGACCCCGCCCGCGCCCCGCAGCTGCCGGGCGGCGAGGCCGTGGAGGGGTCGTTCGACGACCCCGACTCGCTGCGCCGCCTCATGGGCCCCGGCGACCGGGTGTTCATGGTGTCGCTGCACGCCTCCTACGAGACGCGCCTGGCCCTGCACCGGCGCTTCATCGAGGTGGCGGTGGAGCGGCAGGTGGGGCGGGTGCTGTACCTGTCGAGCATCAACCCGGGGCCGGAGGCCAAGTTCACCCACGCCAGGTCGCACGGTGAGACCGAGGTGATGCTCGCCGAGGCCGGGCTGAGCTGGGGCGCGGTGCGCATGGGGATGTGGGCCGAGCAGATCGACGACTGGTTCGACCCGGACGGCCGCATCACCGGCCCCGGCGGCGACGGGCGGGTGTCGCTGACCTACCGCGAGGAGATCGGTGAGGCCATCGCCAACCTGCTGGCGTACCCGGAGCGCGACGACCGCGAGATCTACAACATCACCACCCCCGAGTCGGTGACCCTTCACGAGCTCGCCGAGATGGCCCGTGAGGTGAGCGGCCGGCAGGAGCTTCGCTACGAGCCGCTCACCCGGGACGAGTGGGTGGCCTTCCGCCTGGCCCTGGGCCGGCAGGAGTGGAGCGTGCGGGGCGGGCTGGGGTTCTACGACGGCATCGCCGTCGGCGAGCACGACGTGGTGAGCGACGACTTCCAGCGCATCGTGGGACGTCCGCCCACCCCGCTGCGGACCCTGCTGGAGATGTTCCGCGAGCAGCTGCTCACCGGCGTGAAGCCCGGCGGCGCGATCGGGGCGATCGAGGATTGAACCGATAGCTGCAGCTTTCGATCGAACGCACCGATCGAAAGCTGGAGCTTTCCGGCAGGAGCCGACCGCCGCCGGTCGTACGTTTCGGGCATGGCCGTGAATCGCAGCCGCAGTGCCAGGGCCGCGCGCAAGCGCAAGCGCCGCATGGACCGCGTGGACCACGACCTCACCGCCGAGCAGTGGGGTGCCCTGGAGGACGCCTGGGGCGGCTGCGCCTACTGCCGCACGCCCGAGGGGCCGATGCAGCGCGACTGCGTGCTGGCCATCTCCCGCGGGGGGCGCTACACCCTGGCGAACGTGGTGCCCGTGTGCCGCTCGTGCAACGCCAGCAAGTGCAACGCCGAGGTCACCGGCTGGCTGCGCCGCCGCAGGCTCGACGAGCGCGCGTTCCTGCTGCGCCACCTCGAGATCGTGAGGGACCTGCGAGCGCGGTTCCCCGAGCCCGCGCCGGAGCACGCCGAGGACGTGACACCCTCGCCCGGCTGAGGGGCACCGGTGGCCCAGGAGTCCGGAGCACCGGGTTGCGCCGCGGTGGCCAGGCGGTGGAGGGTCGGGCTCCAGCCGCTCCACGGAGGCCGCCATGTTGCGCAGCGTCGCTCGTCACGCCCAACGGAATCTGATCGCATACCTGGCGCTGTTCGTCGCGCTGGGGGGCACCTCGTACGCGGCGGTGAAGGTCACCGGTACGCAGATCGTCGACGGCAGCGTCACCAGCCGCGACGTCCGCGACCGGAGCCTGCAGGCCGTCGACATCCGCAAGGGCAGCCTCCGCGCCGACCTGTTCGCCCGGGGGCAGCTCAATGGCGCGACGGTCGCCGCCGGCCCGCAGGGGGCCCAGGGCCCCAAGGGCGACACCGGCCCCGCGGGCCCCGCCGGGCCCCTCGGACCGACGTTCGGTGACGGCACCCTCGTGCCGAACGTCGAGAACTTCGCATGCAATGCGGACGTGAAGGTGGGCGAGCGCATCGTCACCGTCACCCGACCCTCGCGGGTGCTGGCGTTCGCCAACGGTGCGGTGCGGGACGACGGCTCGGCGGCCGAGGACTACGAGATGCGGATGCGGCTGCTCGATTTCGGGGAGGCCGATGTCATCGCGTCCAGCAGCTCCGCCCGGGACTCCGACACGCAGCCCGCCGTGCGCGACGAGGTGATGCCGCTGTCGGTCACATCCATGCTGTTCGCCGGCCCCGGCGGGGTGACGACGGCCGCGCCCGTCGTGCTGCAGCCGGGCCAGTACAAGCTCCAGCTCATCGTGAGCGCGACCGGGGCGATCTGCGGCGCCGCCCTCCCGGACTTCGGGGTGAACCAGGGGTCGGGGATGGGCTACGTGCTGCTGGGCACCGGCTGACGCCACCCGGTGGGCGGGGAGCCCGGCCTTCCCCGCCCACCGGAATCCAAGGCCGCGCATGCGGTCGCGATCCCGTTGGCGGTTGCACGCCGTGCGGCCCGAGGAGGAGCGGGCATTGCCCGGGTCCGGCGAGCGTTGACGCAAAGGGAGTTGACTCAACCTTTGTTGACTCAACTCTTCTTGCGTCAACTTCCCGACCGAGACGCCTGACCGAGGCGGCGCGCGGCGGGCACGGGCCGCGCGCGCCTCGCCGCGTGAATCAGCCCTCCGGCACCCAGGTGCCGAGGATCTCCAGCGTCCGGAACAGCCGCATCAGCTCAGGTGTGGCCGTGCGGTTGGTCCACATCACCCCGTGCTCGGTGGTGCCGTCGCCGGCGACCAGGCGGTACTCCTGCCCGTCGTAGGTCGGCGCGCCCAGCTGTGCGGGAAGCCGGGTGAACCCGGCGGCGTCCATCAGCCCCACGATGCGGGCGGTGGCTCCCTCCCCGATTGCCTCGCGGGTGAGGGTCATGCGCTTGGCACGGCCGGCCATGCCACGGCGGACGTGCAGCTCCCAGCGGTCCCAGCCGGGTGGCGCGAGCGTTGCGGCGCTCTCGGTGAGCGCGGCGGCCAGCGGCTCGGGCTGGGGGAACGGAAACGGCATCAGCAGCTCCCTTCGCGGACTCGACATCTCTCGGTTGCCGAACGCAGCGCGGCCCATCGTCCGCAGAACGGTCCACTGATCGGAGCATCGGCCGGCGGGAGGCCGAGGTGAGCGGCGGGGTGCGGAACGCGGGCGGCGCCTGAGCCCCCGAGTCACTCCGGGATCCATGTGCCGAGGGTCTCCAGGGTCCGGAACAGCTCGGTGAGCGCCGGAGTGGCGGAGCGGTTGGTCCAGTGCACCTCGTGGTGTCGGTCACCGCGCCACGCCGCCAGGCGGTACTCATCGGCGTCGAACGGCACCTCCGGTGGCTCGGCGGGCAGGTCGGCGAAGCGGGCCGCGCGGACGAGCTCATCGATGCGCCGCTCGGCGCCGGCCGGAATGCCCGCGGCGTGCAGGTCCATGTGCTTGGCGTGTCCGGTGAGGCCGCGCTTGAACCACAGGCGCCACCGCGTGCCGGAATCGGGCTGGGGGAATGGGAACGGCATGGCGAGCTCCCCTCGTTGATGCCGGTGCGTCCCGACGGTAGGTCAGCGGGAGCCGGGTGGGCACCGGGGCCCGCCCGGGTCCCGTACCGGCACCCGCCACGGATGAGGCGCATCAAGCGCGCAGATTCGCCATTGCGCGACTGAATGGTCCGGGCGGGCACGGAGCGAGCCACGGCCCGGCGGGCCGTGATGACCGGCGTGGTCCGGTGATCGGGCCACGGCCCCGCCAATAGCGTCGTGATGAGGGATCACACCACCACAGGGGGTCATCATGGCCTGGCGATACGCGACCGTGCTGATAGCGGCCGCCGTGCTCCTGGTGGTCGCCGTGATGCGCTTCACGCCCCCGGCGTCGAGCTGCGCGGATGTGACCAAACCGGGTGACACGTTCGACCTCATCGCCGCCCGCGAGCGGTACGTGCAGGCGGCATCCGAGAAGGTCGACGGCTGCGCTGAGGCCGCCGCGGCCGCCGAGCAGACGATCTGCGCGCAGCTGCTCACGCTCGCCCCGGCCCGGGGCGACGAGCTCTTAAAGAGCGAGGACATGCGGGCCATCCAGCTCCGGTGCACCGTCACGGAAGGGGTGACGCCATGACCGCCATGTTCAGCCTGAACGGCGTCCTCGATGCGGTGAACGAATGGTTCGACTGGCTGCCGTCCCTGGATGCGCTGGGGTGGGTGCTGGTGGGGCTGGCCGCGCTGCTGATGCTGATGGCCGCGGGCACGTTCATCACCCGCCTGCGGGCCACCCACCGCATGGGTCCGGTGGAGCTGGGCTCCTCGGTGCCCGCGGCGGATGCCACGGAGAAGGCCGAACCGGATCTGGCGCGCGCCCGCGCGCTGTTCGAGGAGCGTCTGGCCCGCAGCGAGATGTCGACCGCCGGTCCCGTGCCCGCGCTCACCTCGGTCCCGAAGCTGGGGCTGAGCCTCGAGGATTCGGGCATCTCGGCGGCCGGGGTGCTGACACAGATCCCGGGGATCGCGGGCACCCTGCTCAGGTCCCGCCCGGGCCATCTGGTGGACCTCGCGATCATCGGCCTCACGCCCGGCAAGGACGGCGCGGCGGGGACCGGCCGGATCCAGGTGACGATCCGGAACCGCGAGACCGGGGACATGGAGGACGTCCGCGTCTTCGGCGACACCCCGGGGAACCTGGACGACGCGGTCACCCAGGCCGCGGCGTTCGTGTACGCCCACGCGTCCCGTCACCCGTCGGTGGAGCGCAGGATCGCCCGGTGGACGCGCTGGGCCGCACCGGACGGCGGCACGGTGGCCCGGTACCACGACGCCATGCGCCCGGACGTGGATGACACGACGGCCCGCTCGCTGCTGACCGGCGTGGTGGACGAGGAACCGGCGAACGCCGTGGCGCGTCTGGCGCTCGCCGACCGTGAGCTCAGCCACAGCCTGATGGAGGCGCTCACCCACTACCTCGCGATCGCCGCCATGTGGGGCCCGGCGCTGGACGGCGCCGCCAACGAGCGGCTGCCCGTGCCCGTGCGGCGGGCCTGGTTCCGGATCGGCTCGATCCTCACCTCCGCCGACCGCATCCACACCGAGTGGCCCCGCAACCCCGCGGCGGCGGAACGGGTGGACGCGCTGGCGCCGGCCCTCTTCGGCCCGGTGTGGCGGCCCCAGGGGGCGGTTCCGGCGGAGACGTTCCTGCTGGCGCGCGCCGCCGAGGTGCTGGCGGCGCTGGAGGGCGCGCTCACCCCCGGCCGGGCGACCACGATGTATCTGCGCCGGCTGATGCGCTGGCCGTCGATGCGACTGGAGGTCGGGGAGCGGGTGCGCGGAACGGTGCGCGAGATGACCATGGAGCGGCGGCGGGTGGCGATCGCCGGGTGCGTCGCCCGGATCCGCCTCGTCGAGGACCCATCCGAGCTGCTGCGCACCGTCACTGACCATCTGCGGCGCGGCGCGGACGACTGGCGGGTGCAATACAACGCCGCGTGCTTCTTCTCCCGTCTCATCGAGGGGCACCCCGGCGCGCGAGATGCGCACGCCCGGCGGGCCGCGGACGCGCTCATCGTCACGATCCGCGACCCGGGCTCGCACGACATGCACGGATGGTTGCTCACCGACGACCCCGACCTGGCGGGCCTGCGCGGGCACGCGGCGCAGTGGGCGCGGGTGACCGCCCAGCTGCAGCCGGTGACCCGTCCGCCCGATCCGCCGGCCACGCCGGTGTGGCCGGTGCTGGCGGCCATCGGCGCACACATGCGGCGGGAGTGGGCCGCGCGACGCCGGCGTCTCACCCACCCCAACGCCGTCGCGCGGCGGGAGTTCGTGACCTGGTGCGACGACGAGGCGCGCATCTGGACCCGCGTGGCCGCGCTGGCGGCCCACCCGGCCGACGATGCCGCCCGCGCCGAGGCGCTGCGGGCCGCGATGGGCGACGCCACGGTCACCGTGGACGCGCA
>LNFL01000090.1 GCA_001464275.1 Actinobacteria bacterium Ga0077560
GGCGTGCGGTGGCCGACACGTTCGAGCCCGTGCTGGATGCGCGGATCGGCGCGATGCAGATGCAACCGGCCCAGGAGACCGCCGACGAGGCGGGCCTGGCATGGGCCCGCCTGGTGGCCCTGCTGCGCAACGAGGAACTCAGCCGCGAGCTGGAGCTCGTGGGGTGACCCGAACCGGAGGAGGAACCATGCCCCTGATCGTCACCGGATCGTCCGAGACCTCGGTGGATGCCGCCATCGACGCGGCGTTCGCCGAGATCCCCGGCGATCAGTCCAAGGAGGGCCTGGCGAGCGCCGAGGTGACCCGCATCTGGGTCACCAAGGGCGGCTTCGTCGGCTTCCGGATGTTCAACGTGGAGCTCACCCAGGTCCCGGCCGGGTGAACACCGCATGATCGTCGGCCCGGCCCGAATCGCCCCCGGGCCGGGCCGACGGACGGCCTACTGGATGACGTATGTGCCGGGCAGGGTGAGGGTGCGTCCCTGCACCACCACCCGCACGCGGTACGTGCCGGCGATCCGCGGCGGGGTGCTCACCAGGACGTTGCGGCCGATGCGGGCGGTGGTGCGCACCGTGCGGCCGCCGCCCTGCCAGATGACGCGGGCGGTGCGGGCGCGCACCCGTCCGGTGAGCGACACGCGCAGGCGGTCGACGCCCAGACGCAGCACCGCGGCCTGCGCCGCCCGCACGGTGGTGCCGGTGCTGAATGAGAAGCGGTGGCGGCCGCCGTCACGGAAGACGATGTCCACCGTGTAGGTGGTGTCGGCCGCCAGCGGCCGCAGCGGGACGATGACGTTGGCCATCCAGTTCCAGGTGCCGCCGCCCGGCACCGGGGTGGAGCGGTCGATGGGCCGCACCTCCACGGGGCCCTGGGCGCTGCGCACCGTCACCGCGCGGAAGTCGGCGCCGGCGCCGACGCGCCACACCAGGATGTTGAAGCCCATGGACCGGTCGTCGATGCCCACCACGTCGCCGGGCGAGTAGGGCAGCTCGTTGGAGGCGTCGATCTCGGTGGGCACCCCGGTGACCCCGGGGCCGGGCAGCGTGTAGACGCCCGGCGCGGGCGCCCCCGCCCGGCCCAGGCGCATGCACATGAAGCCGTCGGTGTGGGCGAAGCCGCCCAGGCCGTACTCGGGGTGGAACATCCCGGCCAGGTGCAGCGGGGCGTCGCCCCACGGGTTGGCCCAGCGGCCGTCCCAGCCGCCGGATCCGGTGGTGAGCACCTCGGCGCTCTGGGAGCCGGGCGCGACCATGGCGCCCTGCGGGGTCCAGCCGCGGCGGCCCTGCACCTCCCCGTGGCCGAAGCCGTTGAGCTTCATATACGCGTTGTGGGCGACGCAGCCGTCGGTGAGCTGGTCGCTGACGCGCACCGGCGGGATGCCGTTCATCTGACGCTGACGGCTCAGCGCGTCCACCGCCTCGGCGGCCGTGACGCCGGCGCCGTGCGCCGGCATGACCGCCAGGCCGATGGCGGCGCCCGCCAGCGCGCCCCGGAGTCGCGAGGTCCCCTGATCTCGACGCATACGTGCCCCCCTTCTCCGCCCCGGGTGGGGCGGGGTCACCCCAAGGCAACCGTGGGGGCGGGGTGCCGCGATGCCGGGAGATCGCGCCGGGAGATGTCGAGATTTCTCGACACCGGGGTTACTCGGCGGGCGCCTCCACGGCGGCCCGCACGCGGTGGGCGGGGAACTCCAGGATGCGCTCGTACGCGCCGCCGGTGACGCGGGTGGTGCGTCGCAGGCCGGTGTGGCCGCCCAGCTCCGCCGCCGCGCGTTCCAGGATGGGGATGCCGTGGCTGCGGCGGTCGGCGCGGCGGCCGGGGTGCAGGATCCAGCGCCCGTGCTGATCGGGGGCATGCGGCCGCTGGTGGCTCACGAACGCGATGGTGATGGTGTCGTGGGACGCGTCGTCCGGCGCCCACTTCCCGGAGGCCTCGATGAGGTACGGCGGGTCGCCGTGGCGCCGCATGTTGCCGACGGCCTCCTCGGCGAAGTTCAGCAGGTGGCGCGCGGCATCCTCGGACACGCGCGTGGTGAGCGGGTTGAACACATCGTCGCCGCCCTCCAGCCAACGCACGGCCCGGGTGTCGATCTCGCGCGCCGCGAAGACCTCGCCCAGCAGCTCGCCCAGGTTGCGGACGCCCGGCGGGGAGATGTCCTTCAGCCGGGTGAACCACCGCTGCAGGCGTGCCAGGTCGGCGCGCAAGGCGGGCAGGTGCTCAACGTCGCGGGCCAGCACCCCCAGCAAACGGTCCACCTCCTCGCACGGCCGCCCCACGGCGGCGTCCACGCGGGCGCGCTGACGGCCGGCCTCCGTGGCGGCGTCGTCGGCGCGACGGGCCTGGCGGGCTGCCTCGCCCCGGGCGTCCTCCAGGCGCTTCTCCTCGTTGGCGCGCAGCCGGTCCCCGCGGCGCAGCGCCGCGCCCAGCAGCGCGATGAGCCCGTAGGAGATGACGTAGTCGATGGGGCTCAGCAGCGCCCGGGTGAGGGTGACGTTGTCGGTGTAGGTGGGGTCGGCGGTCCAGGCCAGCATCGCCAGGCCGGCAATCCACACCAGCACCACCTGGATGGCGGCGATCGACGCGAGCCACCTCCAGCCGGGCCGCAGGATCGCCGCCATCGCAATCGGGGCCGCGGTCCAGCCGCTGAACGACCCGTTCGGCCCGCTCAGCACGACCACCGCCATCCCCACGCCCACCTCGGCGAGCCCCAGCATGGGGCGCCGTTCCAGGACCCGGCGGATGGGACGGCACAGGCACGAGGTGACCACCACCCACGCCATGAAGGCCACCGCCACCCACACCACGGCGTCCGACAGGGACCCGTGGCCGTGGCGGCCGGCGATGGCCGCCATGCCCACGATCAGCGCGCCGGCCAGGCGGCACCAGATGTACGCCCGCCACACCGCGTTGCGGAAGCGGTCGGTGCGCCATCCCCAGGTTCCCGGCGGGGCGATGTGGCGCTCAGTCATCGTGGCCCCCCAGCTCGTCCAGCAACCGCCGGGCCTCCCACATGGTGGCCTCCGAGAGGGCGCCCACCTCGGCCAGGCGGCGGCGCACCTCGGGGTCGGTGATCCCCGGGGCGTGCTCGGCGAGCGTCTCGGTGACGTCCTCCAGCCAGCCGGCCTCGCGGGAGTGCAGCTCACCCAGGGTGCGCAGCTTGGTCTGCTCGCGCAGCTCCCGCAGGTGGGATGCCCGGGCCGCGTATTCCAGGCGCACGCGGTCCTTGCGCAGGGCCCGCAGCTCGGCGTACTCGCGCTTGCCGTCGGAGATGAGCATGAACGGGCCGCTGCACAGCACCAGCGGGATGGCCGCCCAGAACACCCACAGGCCGGTGTTCTGCCCGTCCCACACCCCCACCGCCGGCAGCGCGATGGCGGCGAGCAGCGTGACGGCGCCGAACCAGCCGGCCATCCACCAGCCCAGCAGGCGGCGGTCGGCGAGCATGAACGCCAGCGCGATGGGCATCATCGCCCGCTGGAACACCAGCGGGTTGCCCACGTCCTGCACCGCCAGCACCAGCGCGGTGGTGAGGATGCCGTCCAGCAGCAGCCACCACGCGCGCTTGGACTCCGGCACGGGCCGCACGAGCAGACGCAGGATGGGGATGAGGCCGATGCCCCACACCGCGATGACCGTCGCCTGTTCGGCGTCGCTGTGGTCGTCGCCCAGCCAGAAGAGCAGGGCCCCCACGTGCACGAGCGCGGCGACGCCGCCGAAGAACATGTTGCCGCGACGGGGCTCGTCCTCGATCCAGTCGGCCGCGATCGCCAGCGAGCTGCGCTCGCTCATGGCGGCACCATGGGACCCGGCCGCGGCGTGCCGCGGCGTACGGGGACGCGGGTTGTGGGCATGCGTCGCACCAGGGCGTGCACCATTCGTGCGGGGTCGGGCCGCGGCGCCTCAGCCCGGTGGCGTCTCACCACCGTTTCCGTGCGTCGGCGCGTGCCCCGGTTCTTACCACGGGACCCCGCTCGGTGAATGTCAGGGAATCACGGTGGTCCCGCGGCGCCCACGCCGCTTAGGCTCGACCAGGCCGTTCTCACGACCCCCTGAGGAGCATGCACCCCCAGTCCGGCGACACCGCTGCCCCCACCCGCGTGCTGGTGGTCGATGACGACCACGCCCGCGCGGAGCTGCTGCAGCTGTGGATCGACGGCTTCGAGGGGTACGAGTGGGTGGGTCACCACCCCGTCCGCAGGGGCCTCAAGCGCCTGGCCGCCGACCTGCGTCCCGACATCGTGCTGCTCGACCTCACCCTTCCCGAGGACGAGTTCAGCGACCCCGACCACGACTGCGGCCGCCGCTGCGCCATCGACCTGCGCGAGGCGCTCCCCGAGGTGCGCATCCTCATCGTCACCACCAACGCGGCCGCCCAGGGGCCTGACGTGATGAAGCGCACCGGCGCGGAGGGCCTTCTGCTGGACACCAGCATCCGCGGCACCGACCGCGTGCAGCGGGTGCGCGACGCCCTGGACGGCATCCGCAACGGCTTCACCCTGGTGGACGGCAAGGCCGCCGACATCACCGCCCTGGCCGCCCGCTGCGGCCTGGAGCCCCGCCACCTGGAGCTGCTGCCATGGCTCTTCTACGGCGTCTCCACCAAGCAGATCGCCGAGCGGCGCCACCAGGCGCAGCGCACCACCGACTCGTACCGTCACCAGGTGCTCACGAGCCTGCGCGGAGGACTGAACGAGAACTTCGGCAACGTCACCGAGGCGGCTATCGCCTTCTACCGCGAGCTCGGCATCACCCCGGACGACCCCCGCTAGCCACCGCCTCCGTAAGGCGCGCGGCGATCTGCACCGACCACTCGGCGCCGCCGGGGATGGCGTGCTCGGTGAGCAGGTGCCGCCCCAGCGTCTGCGCCGCCGCCGACGACGGGCCGGCGAATGCATCGCCAAGCCATGCGAGGGCCTGGGTTCCCTCGCGGTTCACCGGGGCTCCCAGCGCCACCAACGCGTCCGGATCGTCGAGACAGGCGGCGGCGAGCATGAGCGCGTCCACCCGGTCCCGGGAGACGCGGTCGGGCCGCATGCGCACGCCCGCCTGCGCCAGGGTCGCCTTCAGCACGAATGCGGCGTCCAGGCTGGGAAGTGGCACCTCCAGGCGCCGTTCCGGGCCGCCGGACTCCAGAAGTGCCAGGTCGACGAAGCGCACGCCACGTGCCAGGGCGTAGGCGAGACCGGGTACGGCGACCGTGGTGACACCCTTCTCCAGGATCGGCGGGTCGGCACGGGAGGCGCCCCTGGCCACCAGGAGGTCCACGGGCAGCACCCGGCCGTCGCCGAGGTCCTTGACGAAGAGGAATGTCTCCTCGACGGTTGACGGTTCGTAGCCCAGATCACGCAGCCGCGGCGTGACGACCCGGCTTGAGGCGCCGAGGCCCAGGCCGCGGCGATCGAACCCCAGGTCGATGTCGGCCGTGGCACGCGGCGCCAGGCCCTCGACCGGCCGCATCAGCAGCCACATGCGGCTCATCAGGCCGCCCACCAGCACCACGTGCCCGCGGAGCTCCTGGAGGAGGGGTTCCAGATCGATCAGACCATCCGCCAGCAGCCGGTCGGCCGGCCCGCCGAGCACCAGGTCGAGGCGCTCCATCAGACGCGCAGGATCTCGCGCCGCACGTGCTCGGCGGCCTCCCGGCCCCGACCGCGGCTGGGGAACAGGTCGACGTACAACTGCGCCGGCGAGACCAACGGCAGGCCGCCGCGTTCCTGTGAGCCGTCGGCGACGCCCTCGTCGCTCAGCCGCACCACCAGCACCCCGTCGGCGCGCAGCGGCCCGGCGTGGCCGTTGGCGATGCGGTCCAGGTCGGCGCGCGAGAAGCAGTGCACCAGCGCTCCCGAGGCGGGCAGGTGCGGCGCATAGCGCTCGGCCGCCAGTTCCCCGGAGACAACGCCCGATCCCTCGCAGCGATCCAGCGCCGCCCGCACCGCGGCATCCAGGTCGGGTCCCACCCGCAGTTGGATCTGGTCGGCGGCGCGTGGCCGCTTCGCCTGTGAGGCCCAGGCGTCCAGCAGCGCCCCGGGATCCAGCACCCGGTGATGCATGCCATCCCGCTCCAGGTATCCGCGTTCCTCGAGCTCGGCGAGCAACCGGTGGACGTTCCCGGGGTTCATCCGGGCGGCCTTGGCGAGGTCCGCCAGCCGCCAGCGCCGGTGGGGGTCGTCCAGCAGCAGCCGCGCAACGCGGCTCGCCTTGGGCGCGAACGGCGCCACGTTCCCCGAAACCGCACCGGTGACCACGGGCACCACCTGGGAGTCGCCGTCGTCACCCGCCGCCCCACGTGCGTGCGGCGGAACGACGTAGACGAAGCCCGGCCCCATCAGCCGTCCGCGGCCGTGCATGTCGAGGTAGCCCACCCCCATCTCGCCGGCCGCACGGTCCAGCCCCGGCGAGGCGACCTCCACCAGCACCGCGTCGATCCCCTCGTGCGCGGCCAGCAGGCGCCGCAGCCCCGAGGGGTAGGGCACGCTCAGCACCGCGGCCCGTGCCCGATAGGGCTTGGCACCGTCGCCAACCACCAGCCGCACCGCACCGTCGCCGAGGGGCTCGATGGCACAGCGCAGCCCGCCCTCCAGCTCAGGAGGGCGGCTGATGAAGCGGGACCGAAGACTTTGCCTGGATTCACTCATTTGCCTTGCTAGGCAAGATAGCTGAAGTGGCCTCCCGGCCGAAGGCAACACGCACGCGTCCCGCCGCGCGGATCCACGCGGTCGGTGCGCGGAGCCGATCGGGCCGCTATCCGGGGGGTGCCGGGGCGAGCACCACGAGACCCGCCGCCCTCGCCGCCGCAGCGAGCTCAGCGTCGTAGGTCACCACGTGGTCGACGCCCAAGCGGATCGCCACTGCCAGGTGAATGGCGTCGTTGGCGCGCAGCGGGGCGTGGGTTCCCGCCGCGATCATGTCGCCGCGCGTGATGTCCACGAGCCCCACCGTGTCGAGCACCGCCTGGACGCTCGCGCGGTCGATGTCCTTGGAGTGACGACCCGCGGCACAGTGCAACTCGGTGTGCAGCAGCCACGACGCCACCAGGCGGTGCCCGGAGGCGATGGCCTCAACCAGCGCATCCGACTCCGGCTCGGCGGCCACCAGCTTCATCGCCGCGGACGTGTCGAGATAGGACACCGTCACCAGCGGCCCCGGACATCGTCCAGGATCTCCGCGGTGGTTCTGCTGGGCGTTCTGCGCCTGATCGACCGCAGGGTCTCGGGCGATGCGAGCGCCTCGCGCAGCTGCCCCTGGGCGGCAAGCATCGCCAGCACGTCGCCCTGCGGCGGGCCGATGATCGCCGCCGGCTGACCGTTGTTGGTGACCAGCAGCGTCTCTCCGGCAGCGACACGCCGAAGCACCTCGGCGCTGTCGTTTCGCATCTGACGGTGCGTGATCTCCTCCACGTCGCACACCGTAGCACGGTGCTCCGTTCGGGCCTGCTGAGGGAGAGGCTCCCCCATCTGTCCGCGTGCCGTTCGCATGGACGGCGCCGGCTGCGTGTGCGAACGGCAGCGACATGCACACGTCTCCCCGGCTTCACCGACGAGCCTCGGGGGCGGCGGCCTCAGGCGACCGCAGTCGCGAGCGACGCACCATTGCCCGGGTATCCTTGCCGCGCGCTACGACGGGTTGGAGACGGGGAGCCCCACGATGCCGCGCATCACGCGATGGATGACCTTGCTGCTCGTGGCCGCCCTGGCCGTGGCGCTCTCCGGTTGCTCGTCCGAGCAGGATGCCGCGGAGACCGGCGGCACCACGGCGGCCGAGCAGACCGCCGGGCCTGCCCTCTGGCGTATCGCCGACGAGGACACGACCATCCACCTGTTCGGCACGTTCCACCTGTTGCCGGAGAGCGTCGAGTGGTTCGACGGGCCCATCGCCGCGGCGCTTGGGGATTCCGATGCCCTGGTCACCGAGCTCGGCACGGACGCGGCGACTCAGGCCAAGGCGATTCAGGTGCTGGATGGCGCGTCCAAGCTTCCACCGGGCGAGCGGCTTCGCGACCTGCTGAACGGCGAGCAGCGGGCGCTCTACGAGTCCGCCATGTCGAAGATCGGCGCGCCCGTGGCCGCGTTCGACGACCGCGAGCCGTGGTTCGCCGGGGTTGCGCTGTCAGCGCTGCTCGCCCAGGGGCAGGGCTTCGATCCGAGCTCGGGCGCCGAGGCGGTGCTCGAACGCGAAGCGGGTGCGCAGATGCAGCGAGAGGCCCTGGAGACGCCCGAGTTCCAGACCAAGCTGTTCGACTCACTGCCCCAGCAGGCGCAGATCCGGCTGCTGGTGGAGACCGTCCGGACCGCCGACGACTTCGAGCCGCTTCTGGACCGCATGCTCACCGCATGGGTGGAGGGCGACGAGCAGGAGATCGCCGACCTGCTCAACGAGAGCGTGACCGAGAGCGGCCTGATGGACGCACTGCTCTACCGGCGCAACCGCGCCTGGGCGGAATGGATCGACAAGCGCATGGACACCCCCGGCACGGTCTTCGTGGCGGTGGGCGCGGGACACCTGGCCGGTGATCAGAGCGTGCAGGACGTCCTCGCCGAGCGCGACATCACCACCACCCGCATCCAGTAGTCCCGGGGCATCCATGGCCGACCCGATGCGGCGCGCGTATTCAAGTGAAGCGCCTCCCAGTTGAATAAGCCCTGGCCCTGTTTCAACGCTCTTGAATACCGGCGGGCACCCCGCGGGACGCCCGGCTGAGGCCCGGCGCTAGGTCGAGGGGGTCTGCGCGAGCTCCACGAACCGGCATGCGCCGTCGACAAGCTCCATCTGCTCCAACCGTCGGCAGTTGGCGTCCAAGAGCCTCGGCGAGTGCACCAGCACCGCCAGGCACTGGGCACGTGAGATCGCGACGTTGAGGCGGTTGCGGTCGAACAGGAAGTCCAGGCCGCGGGGAACGTCCTCGTCGGTGGAGCAGGTCATCGCGAAGAACACGACCGGCGCTTCCTGCCCCTGGAAACGATCAACGGTTCCCACCCGGACCCCGTCCGGCACATGCCGGCGGATACGCGCGACGGCGAGGTTGTAGGGCGCCACCACGAGCAGATCGTCCGGGCGGAGCGCCCGAACCGTGCCGTCCCGAGTGGTCACCTTCCCGGCGTCCAGCAGCTCCTCGCAGAGGGAGGCGAT
>LNFL01000091.1 GCA_001464275.1 Actinobacteria bacterium Ga0077560
GTTCGACATGCGGGCCGTCCTCGACTCGCCAGCCCTCGGGGTCCTGATGACCTGCGTCGCGGCGTGGCTTGAGGGGCAGCTCCAGGCCGACGACGCGCTCAAGCGTATCGTCGTGCTCGACGAGGCATGGGCGCTGGTCGCCGACCTCCCCACCGCGGCGTTCCTGCAGCGCTCCTGGAAGCTCGCCCGTTCGCACGGGGTCCAGAACATCCTGGTCGTCCACCGCCTCTCGGACCTCACCGCCGCCGGCGACGCGGGATCCCGCCTGACCCGCATCGTCGAAGGGCTCCTCTCCGACTCCGAGACCCGGATCCTGCTCCGCCAGTCACCCGCCGACCTTGGCGGCACCCAGCGGCTCATCGGGCTTACCTCCGCCGAGGTCGACCACTTGGCAACCCTGCCCCGCGGGACGGCCCTCTGGAAGGTCGGCAACCGCTCCTTCGTGGTCGAGCACCTCATCAGCGCAGCCGAGCGCGGGCTGATCGACACCGACGCCGCCATGCGCAGGCCGGAGGCCGCCTGATGTCACCACACGCAGATAACGCGCGGCTCGTCGAGTCGATGGCCATCGGGCTCGTACTGGTGCTGACCGCCCTCTGCGGCGTCCTCTGGGCCGCCGCCCAACTGGCGGGGCGCCTTTTCGGCGCCGGTGCGCCGGACGTCCCTCCCCGCGATCTGCCGAGCGTCCTGTTTCGCTTGCCAGCCCACATGAGCGACCCGGCCGCTGCCTTTCCGATTGCCGCCCAGCAGAGCCTGCCGGGTCCGCTCGGCATCTACGCCTCGCTCCTCGTCGTCGGCTCGGTGCTCGGCGCGATCGCGGTGATCGTCTACCGCCTCACACACCTCACCAGGAGCTCCGGTGGCGCACAGCTCGCCCGGCCGAGCGACCTTGCGGGCCTCTTGACGCGCGATCCGATCCCCGGGCGGCTGACCCTCGGCCGAATGGGTCGCCGGCTGGTCGTCGCGGAGCCGCGTCACTCGCTGCTGGTGATCGGCCCACCCCAGACCGGCAAGACCTCGGCACTTGCGATCCCAGCCATCCTCGAGTGGCCCGGCCCCGTCCTGGTCACGTCATCCAAGTCCGACGTGTACGAAGTCACCAGAGCCGCACGCGCCCGGCAGGGACGGGTGATGCTCTACGACCCCGTCGGCGAGCCGTCCCGCTCGGTGGGGTGGAGCCCCCTCAGCGGCATCGAGGATTGGGCGACCGCCCAGACCGCCGCCCGAGCACTGATGTCCGCAAGCGGCCCGGTGGAGGGGATGAACGAGTCCGGCTTCTGGCAGGCCTCCGCTGAGATGCTTCTCGCGCCCCTGCTGCTCGCCGCTCGAGGAGCCCAGGGCATGTCGTCGGTTGTGGAGTGGCTCGATCAGGGCGCAGAGGCCGACAGCCGCATTCTCGCCGCGCTCGAGGACGTCGGCGATGCGCTGGCGACATCCGCGTGGCGCGGCGTACAGGCGCTGGAGCCCCGCACGCGCTCGATCATCGGCGCGACGGCCCGCACCGTCCTCGCCGCATGGTGGGACCCCGGGGTGCTCGCATCCGCCCGCGACGAGCTCACCCCCGGTCGGCTCCTCGCCGGATCCAACAGCCTGTTCCTGGTCTCACCGGCCCACGACCAGGAACGCCTGCGAAGCGTGTTCGCGGGCATCGTCAGCCAGATGACCCGGGTGGTCTACGAGCGTCGTGCTCGAACCGGGCAACGCCTTGATCCGGGCTTGCTGGTCATCCTCGATGAGGCCGCCCACATAGCCCCGGTCCGGAACCTCGCCGAACTCGCGGCCACCGGACCCGAGCCCGGGATCCAGCTGGTCAGCGTCTTCCACGACACCGCCCAGATCACCGCCGTCTACGGCAACCGCGCGCCCAGCGTCATCGCCAACCACCGGGCCCGGATCTACCTGCCCGGCATCGGTGATCCGGAGACACTCGACCGGCTCTCACGCTCACTTGGAGAGATCCGAGCGCAGAGGGAGCAGTCGACGCACGGCGCGCACGGGGACAGCATCACCACTCAGGAGGTCGAGCGCCCTCTCCTCTCCGCGCACGACCTTCGCCAGATGCCTGAGCATGAAGCGCTACTGGTGTACGGAACACGTCCGCCGGCCCGAATTCACCTGCGGCCCTGGTACCGCGACCGGGCGCTGAAGCACGCCGTCACCGGGCGACGCCGCGCACCGGCCGTCGTCGTGGCGGCCGGCGCTCAGGTTCATCGATCGACGGAGGCCGGATGACGGCCGGCGGTCACCTTGGCGGAACTCGGTCCACGCCGGGCCGGCCGGCGCGGATGGCGCTCACTCCCGCGGAGGCCGCCGTGGCGCTCGGGGTGTCCCGCGACTTCCTTGATGCGCACGTCATGCCCGAGTTGCGCATCGTGCGAAGGGGACGGCGGAAACTCGTTCCAATTCGCGAGCTGGAGCGGTGGCTCGAAGAGTCTGCGGTTCGTACGATCGACCGATGACCGGGCGCCGTCATCCAGGTATCGACGTCCTGCATTCCGCGGGTTGCCGGGCGTTGAGCGAGGGGCGCTGCTCGTGCACTCCCCGCTTCCGCGCCGAGGCGTACGACAAGCGGACCGGACGCCGGATTCGGCGGACATTCGACACATTGGCCGCAGCGAAGGCGTGGCGCGCCGATGCCCAGGGCGCCCTGCGTCGCCGGACCATGCAAGGCCCGACGGGAGTGCTTCTCCGCGACCTCGCCGCTGACTGGTTGCAGGGGGCGACGAACGGAACGATCCGGACCCGGTCCGGGCACGAGTACAAGTCGAGTGCGCTTCGCGGGTATGGGGCGGCACTCGAAGCGCGGATCCTGCCGGCGCTCGGCGGCCGAAAGGTGGAGGACATCGCACGTGCGGATGTCCAGTACCTCGTGGATACGTTGCTGGCCGCCGGTCTGAGTCCGTCCACGATTCGCAATGCGCTGATGCCGCTTCGAGTGATCTACCGGCGTGCGGTTGCACGGGGTGTCGTCGCGGTCAACCCGACCACCGGCCTGGAGTTGCCGGCCCAGGTTGGCAAGAGGGACCGGATCGTCAGTCCGGCCCAGGCCCAGATTCTCATCGCCGCGCTTCCGGAGTGGGATCAAGCCGTCTGGGCCACCGCGTTGTACGCGGGACTGCGGGCGGGAGAGCTACAGGCGCTCGATTGGGGGCATGTCGACCTTGCGGGCGGCGTGATCTCGGTGGAGCGGGCGTACGACCGGCAGGCACGCCGATTCATCCCGCCGAAGTCGCAGGCCGCGGTGCGGCGGATACCGCTGGCATCCGTCCTACGCGATCACCTCATCAGCTGGAAAGTGAACTGCGGACGGGATTCCGGCCTGGTCTTCGGCGATGACGGTCAGCGGCCCGTCTACCATCCGGGGTTGCTCCGGCGAGCCGCGGCGTCGTGGCGCCAGGCAGGGCTCGAAGGGCTGAGCCTCCATGACGCGAGGCACACGTTCGCGTCAATCATGATCGCCGCGGGGGTCAACGCGAAGGCCCTGTCCGTCTACATGGGGCATGCCAACATCACCGTCACTTTCGATCGCTACGGGCACCTGATGCCCGGAAGCGAACACGAGGCCGCGGTGCTGCTTGACACCTACCTTTCTCTTGCGGGCGAGCGGTCCAGGGCGGCCGGAAGCTTCCATCAGGAGCACCAGCATGCGGGATAGCTCGATCCGCACCTGAGCCCGGGCTCTCGAAGCGGCCGAAGCCGTGGTGCCAGCGGCCTTGGGACTACCGTTGCTTGGCGAGGACCGTGCTTGTCTCGCCATTGAAGGGCGACGAATTGTTCGAG
The DNA here is from genome assembly GCA_001464275.1 of Actinobacteria bacterium Ga0077560. Classification (GTDB taxonomy): domain Bacteria; phylum Actinomycetota; class Thermoleophilia; order Miltoncostaeales; family Miltoncostaeaceae. The sequence continues at coordinate 3,781 of LNFL01000091.1, forward strand.
GAATCGATCCGAGAAGTGGTCCTCGACTTCAGGCGGGGGACCGTCGTTCGGACGTCGCGTCCCGGGACCGACCGTCCGTGTGCCTCCGCCCACTTCAGAGTGTGGGTTCGGGCGGTCGTGGTCCTTCCGGAAGCCCA
>LNFL01000092.1 GCA_001464275.1 Actinobacteria bacterium Ga0077560
GTCCTCAAGAACACCTTGGCCTCGCCGTTCGCACGGTACATGTCCCCGGTCTGCAAAACCGTTATTCGCGGGTTCAAATCCCGCCGTCGCCTCCTCCTGTTCGAGCGTTACCCGGCGTGCGCACGCGGTTCTCGAGGTGTCGCCCTTCGCCGGGTCTCCCGCTGCAGGCCCCTCTGATCCGCTCATCGGCGTGCGGACCGTCGTGGTCCGCCGGCGGTCGATGGCACCGTGCCCGATCTGTTCGCGTGTCATGAGCACACAGCGGCCTCGCGACCACCCTCGCCGCGGGCGGCCGGCACTCGTGCGCCGGGCCTCAGGCGGGCAGCACCGCCGCCAGCAGCGCGGCGGGCGCGCCGGGGTCGTCGGCGTCGGTCACCATCAGCAGCTCCGTGCCGCCCGGGACCATCCGGGCGACCACGCCCTCCACCTTCACCGACGGGGCGATGCGGGCCGCCACCACCGTCCCGGCGGCGTCGACCCGGCCGGCCACCGCACCGGCCACCGCGCCGTCGGCGTAGGCGTCGTCGGTGTCCTCCGCCGCGGCGGTGAACACCCACCCGCCGGCCGGGTGGGGGGCGGCGTCGGTGACCCCCAGCGGGACGCCGTCGATGTCCCCCAGACGCCACTCGTCCACCGACCGAGGCGCCGGCGCCGCACCGCCGCCGGCCCACGCCAGGACCTCGGCGAGCGGGAACCGCGCGACCAGGTTCGCCGGGGCGCCGGCGTGGGCCCGGGACACCAGCAGCGCCTCGTCCCCGAGGACCACGGCCGCCTCCACGTTGACCTCGTCCCGGTGCTCGCGCAGCGCGAGGTACACGGGGCCCAGGTCACGCACGTACACGGCCGGGCCGGGCGTCCCGCCGGCGTCCAGCGGGATCACCAGCGCCCGCTCCCGCGCGGCGGTGGAGCCCGACCCCAGGGCCAGCAGTGCCCCATGGGGGAACCCCGGCGCCGGCGGGAGCACCGTGAGCGCTTCCAGATCGGGCTTGCGGCGCTTGCGCTCGGCGGGCGCGGTGGGGAGCTCGTCGTCCAGCACCCGGTGCAGGAGGCCGCCGCGCGCGGGATCCTCGGTGAAGCTGGCCAGGTGGACCAGGTCGTCGGCGGCCACCACCAGGCGCCCGCCGGTCACCGCGAGACCGCTGGCCGCGGCGACGAAGGCGCGGCCGTCGTCCAGCGGCTCGGCGAGGTCCAGCGTCCGGATCCGCCGGGTGTCGAGGATGCGCGTCACCCCGGGAACGCTAGCGGTGCGTCTCCCGGTCCCCGGGGGGTGCGGTGGCCGGGGAGGGACCCCCGGCCACCGCGGGACCTCAGCCGCCCGTCGCGCAGATCGCGGTCACCACGAGCCGCCACGGAACCGTGGGCCGCTCGGACGCCGCGGCGCTGGCGGTCCAGGCCGCGTCGCCCTCCGGCGCGCTGCCCACCAGCGCCACGCCGGGCGCCCCGCCGTCCACGCTCGCGCCGCCGGCGATCACGCGCGTGCCGGCCGGGCACGTCGCCGTGATGGGGCCCTTGGCGCGCAGCGTGCTGGTGGTGCTGGACTGCCGCACGAGCGTCACCCGCGCCACGTACCGCGCGGCGGCGACGCCGCCCAGGGATGTGGCGTTCGCGGCCTGCGCAGCGCGCGACGCGCGGCCCACCGTGAGGGTCGTCTCGTCGATGTCGGCGCCGGTGAGGCTGTTCGGCGCCACCGCGCGGCCGGTGACCGCGTCGTCGGCGAGCTTGGCTGGCCCCACCGCGGCGGTGGCGAGCCGCTGGCGGTCGACCGCGCCCGCCGCGATCGCCGGGGTGCCCACCGCGCCGGGCGCGAGCGCCCCGGCGGTGATCGCGCCACGGGTGAGCGCGGACCGCGTGACCGACCCGTCGGCGAGCTTGGCCGCCGTGACGGCGTCGTCCCGGATCGCGCCGGTGCCGACGCTGTCGGGCTTGGGTGCGGCCCGCGCAACCGCCTCCACATCCCGGTTCAGGGCGGACCAGGACATCAACAGGGCGCCGCCGGTGAGTCCCAGCAGCGCCAGCAGGGCGATCTCGAGCCGCCAGCTGCGCCGGATCCACCCCTCGTCCCGGCTGAGGCGGCGCTCGTCGTCGGCGAGGCGCCGCTCGTCGCGGGTCACGCGCTGCTCGTCGGCCTCCAGGCGCGCCGCCAGCGCCAGGTCGGCCTCGGTCCAGCCCTCGGGGCGCACCGGAGCCGGCGTGTCCCGGACGGGGTCGCTCGTGTGGTCGGTCATCGTGGAACCCCCTGACCATCGGGAACTCCATCAACCGTCCCGCAACCGCCGCCACCGCGCATCGGTGGACGCGGGCAACGGCGCTCCGGTGGGTGCCGCAGTCCCGCCGAGGGGGAGCCCTGGGGCTCAGCCGGGGAGGCCGACCACCCGGTCGCGCCCGGACCGCTTGGCCGCGTACAGAACAGGTCCATCGCGTCCCAGTGCCCGGGCTCGGCGGCCGAGATGCCCAGCGACACCGTCACGCCGCGGACGGGCTCCAGCATGGTGCCGGCGATGAGCATCCGGGCGCGTTCCGCGGCGCGCACCGCGTCCTCGAGCGCGGTCGCCGGCATGAGCCAGGCGAACTCCTCCCCGCCCACCCGGGCCACCAGGTCGCCGCGGCGGGCGGACTCCTGCAGCCGGCCGGCGACGCGCCGCAGGACCTCGTCGCCCACGTCGTGGCCGTGGGTGTCGTTCACGGCCTTGAAGTGGTCGATGTCGATCAGGCACAGGGCGACGCGCTGCCCGCGGGCGGCGGCGTCGGCCAGGCGGTCGTCGAACACGGCGCGGTTCGCCACGCCGGTCAGCGGATCCCGCTCGGCCCGCATCGTGAGCTCTGCGCTGGCCTCG
>LNFL01000093.1 GCA_001464275.1 Actinobacteria bacterium Ga0077560
CGGGATGTAGTCGTCCACGGCGTTCATGAGCTCGATGATCTTGTCGCCCGCCTCAGCGTCGCCGTTGAGGGCGTTGAGGGCGGAACCGGCGATCACCGGCCGCGGCACCGTCGCGACCGGCCGCATCGAGCGCGGCATCGTCAAGGTCGGCGAGACCATCGAGGTCGTGGGCATCGTGCCCGAGACCACGAGCACGGTCGTCACCGGCGTCGAGATGTTCCGCAAGCTGCTCGACGAGGGGCGCGCCGGTGACAACGTCGGCTGTCTGCTCCGCGGTGTGAAGCGCGAGGACATCCAGCGCGGCCAGGTGCTCGCGCAGCCGAAGTCCATCACCCCGCACACCAAGTTCCGGGCACAGGTCTACGTGCTGTCCAAGGACGAGGGTGGCCGTCACACGCCGTTCTTCGGCGGATACCGTCCCCAGTTCTACTTCCGGACCACCGACGTGACGGGTGTCTGCACCCTCGACGCCGGCGTCGAGATGGTCATGCCGGGTGACAACGCATCCATGGACATCGAGCTGATCCAGCCGATCGCCATGGAGGAGGGCCTCCGCTTCGCCATCCGTGAGGGTGGGCGAACCGTGGGCGCTGGTGTGGTCGAGAAGATCTACGAGTAGAAGCGGCGGGTGACGACCCCGCCTCCCCCCACCGGGGGAGGCGGGGTTTTCTTTCCCCCTGAGAGGGCGCGCGAGTGCAGCAGAACAAGATCAGGATCAGGCTCAAGGCCTACGACCACGAGCAGATCGACCGCAGTGCGGCGTCGATCGTGGAGACGGCTCAGCGCTCCGGCGCGACCATCTCCGGCCCGGTGCCGCTCCCCACGGAGCTGAACCGGTACTGCGTGATCAAGGGTCCGTTCAAGGACAAGGACTCGCGCGAGCACTTCGAGATCCGCACCCACAAGCGGCTCATCGACATCTACTCGCCGACCCCGAAGACCGTCGACTCCCTCATGCGGCTGGACCTCCCCGCGGGTGTCGACATCGAGATCAAGGCGTAGCGGCCGACATGGCAGCGATCATCGGACGCAAGCTGGGCATGACCCAGGTGTTCGCCGAGGACGGCGCGCGGGTGACCCTCACGGTCATCGAGGCGGGGCCGTGCCCGGTGACCCAGGTCAAGACGCCCGAGACCGACGGCTACTCCGCCGTGCAGCTCGGTTTCGGCGCCGTGCGCCCCAAGCGCCTCAACAAGCCCGAGCTGGGCCACCTGAAGAAGGCCGGCGCCCCGCCCGTGCGGCACCTGCACGAGTTCTCACCCGACGAGGTCGGCGAGGGCCTGAACCTGGGCGACGTCGTCACGGTCGAGAACTTCACCAGCGGCGAGATGGTCCGCGTGACCGGCGTCAGCAAGGGCAAGGGCTACCAGGGCACCATCAAGCGCCACAACTTCAAGCGCGGCCCGAAGTCGCACGGCTCGCACAACATCCGGCAGCCCGGCTCCATCGGCGCCGCGGCGTACCCCGCCCGCGTGTTCAAGGGCATCCGGATGAGCGGCCACATGGGCGCCCGCCAGGTCACCCAGCGCGGCATCCAGATCATCGGGGCCGACCCGGAGCGCAACCTGCTGCTCGTCAAGGGCTCCATCCCCGGCGGCAAGAACGGCATCGTGATCGTGAGGCCCGCATGACCCCGCTGAACCTTCTCGGCGCCGACGGCGCCGCGGCCGGTGAGGTCGAGCTCACGCCCGGCATCGCCGGACAGGTGATCAAGCCCCACCTCATCCACGAGGTCGTTAGCAACGAGCTCGCCGCCCGGCGCGCCGGCACGCACTCCACCAAGACGCGTTCCGACGTGCGCGGTGGCGGTGCCAAGCCGTGGCGCCAGAAGGGCACCGGCCGCGCACGCGCCGGCTCGAGCCGCTCGCCGCTGTGGTCGGGTGGTGGCGTGGTCTTCGGCCCGCACCCGCGCACCTACGGCGGCAAGGTGAACCGCAAGGTCGCCCTGCAGGCCTGGCGCTCCGCGCTGAAGGCGCACATCGAGCGCGGCACCGTCGCCGTGATGGAGGCTCCCACCTGGGACGCGCCCTCCACGAAGGCCGCCGCCGCGTTCCTCGCGAAGGCCCCCGAGGGGCTGGCCGCACGGCCGCTGCTCGTGGTGGTCGAGGACCTGGACTCGGTGACCGCGCGTTCCTTCCGCAACCTCGCGGGCGTCTACGTCCTGCACTCGCAGGAGCTGGAGACCGTCGACCTGATGGCCGGCCGGAGCCTCCTGGTGGAGCGCGCCGCGTGGGACCGCATGGCGGGCGTGGGCGAGCCCCGGACCGCAGGGGAGGCCGCATGACCGCCGAGCTTCGCGATGACATCCGCCGGGTTCTCGTCCGGCCGGTGATCTCCGAGAAGAGCTACCAGCTGGTGGCCGCGCACAACCAGTACACGTTCCGGGTCCTGGACTCGGCGCACAAGACCGTGGTCCGTCAGGCCGTCGAGGAGCTCTTCGACGTCACCGTGACCGACGTGCGGATCATCAACGTCCGCAGCAAGCCGAAGCGGCGGGGTGCCACCCGCGGTCGCCGGCCGGGCTGGAAGAAGGCGATCGTCGAGCTGAAGCCCGGCGACCGCATCGAGCTCTTCGAGGGCGCATAAGCCATGGGGATCAAGACCTACAAGCCCACCTCGCCCGGACGGCGGTTCATCACCACGTCCGACTTCGAGGAGATCACGAAGTCCACTCCCGAGAAGTCGCTGCTGGCGCCCATCAAGCGCACCGGCGGCCGGAACAACAACGGGCGCATCACGACCCGCCACATCGGCGGCGGTCACAAGCGCCGGTACCGGATCATCGACTTCAAGCGGCAGAAGGACGGGATCCCCGCGAAGGTCGCGGCGATCGAGTACGACCCCAACCGGAGCGCACGCATCGCGCTGCTGCACTACGCGGACGGCGAGAAGCGCTACATCCTGGCGCCGCTGCGGCTGCGGGTCGGTGACACCGTGCAGAGCGGCCCCGGCGCCGACATCAAGCCGGGCAACTGCCTGCCCCTGCGGGACATCCCGACGGGCACGATCGTCCACAACGTCGAGCTCCAGGCCGGACGCGGTGGCCAGATGGTCCGCTCCGCCGGCGTCGGCGCCCAGCTGATGGCGAAGGAGGGCGACTACGCGACGCTGCGCCTGCCCTCCTCCGAGATGCGCATGGTGCACATCGAGTGCCGCGCGACCATCGGCCAGGTCGGGAACGTGACCCACGAGAACCAGACCGGCGGCAAGGCCGGACGTTCCCGCTGGAAGGGTGTCCGCCCGACGGTTCGTGGCTCCGCCATGAACCCTGTCGACCACCCGCACGGCGGTGGCGAGGGCAAGAGCAACTCCGGGCGTCACCCGGTGACGCCGTGGGGCAAGCCCACGCACGGGTACCGCACCCGGAACAAGCAGAAGGCCAGCCAGAAGTTCATCGTCCGCGGCCGCAAGCGCGGCAAGCACACCGAGGGCCGGTAGTCATGGGCAGAAGCCTCAAGAAGGGCCCGTTCATCGAGGACCGCCTGTTCGCGCGGATCGAGTCGATGAACGCGTCCGGTGAGAAGAAGATGGTCCGCACCTGGTCGCGCACGTCGACCGTGTTCCCCGAGATGGTCGGGCACACGATCGCGGTGCACGACGGCCGGAAGCACGTTCCGGTCTTCGTGTCCGAGAGCATGGTCGGCCACAAGCTCGGTGAGTTCGCACCCACCCGCACCTACCGCGGGCACCAGGGGTCGGACCGAACCTCGAAGATGCGCTGATGGCGACCGCTGCCGACACCTCACAGCTGGTCACCGCGACGGCGAAGTACGTCCGCGTGTCCGCCCGGAAGGCCCGTCTCGTGGCCGACCTGGTGCGGGGCAAGGGCGTCGCCGACGCGCAGGCGATCCTGGCGTACAGCACCCGCGGCGCGGCCGAGTCGATCCGCAAGGTGCTCCAGTCCGCCATCGCCAACGCGGACCACAACAACGGCATGAACGTGCAGCAGCTGGTGCTCGCTCACGTGACCGTCGACGAGGGCCCCACGATCCGCCGGTTCCGGCCGCGGGCCAAGGGCCGCGCGACGCGCATCAACAAGCGCACGTGCCACATCACGATCGGCCTCGCGCCCGCTGCTGAGCGGTCCGCGCGCCGCGGGAAGTAGGGGCGACACTTTGGGTCAGAAGGTTCATCCCGGCGGTTTCCGCCTCGGCGTCATCACCGGATGGCGGTCCAACTGGTTCTCCGAGCGGGAGTACGTCAAGTTCCTGCAGGAGGACCGGAACGTCCGTGACTACATCACGCGGCGTCTGAGCCACGCGGGCCTGTCGTCCATCCACCTCCGCAAGGATCAGCAGAAGCTGACGGTGGACATCTTCACCGCTCGCCCCGGCATCGTGATCGGCAAGAGCGGCAGCGAGGTCGAGGCCCTGCGCCGCGAGCTCAACCGGATCACCGGCAAGGCGATCCAGGTGAACATCAACGAGATCAAGCGGCCGGAGCTCGACGCGAAGCTGGTGGCGCAGTCCATCGCCGAGCAGCTCGAGAACCGCGTCAGCTTCCGCCGCGCGATGAAGCGCGCGCTCACCTCCGCCATGCGCTCCGGCGCCCAGGGCGTGAAGGTGCAGTGCTCGGGTCGTCTGGGCGGCGCCGAGATGTCCCGTTCCGAGCACTACTCGGACGGCCGTGTGCCGCTGCACACGCTCCGCGCGGACATCGACTACGGCTTCCACGAGGCGAAGACCACCTTCGGCCGCATCGGCGTGAAGGTCTGGATCAACCGCGGCGAGGTGCTGCCGGAGGGTGTCGCAGACTCCCGCGGCCGCGTCGACCTCGAC
>LNFL01000094.1 GCA_001464275.1 Actinobacteria bacterium Ga0077560
GGTGGTGGCGGTCGTCCGCCCGGTGGCGGCGGTGGCCGTCCGCCCGGTGGCGGCGGTGGTGGTCGCCCGCAGGGCGGCGGCGGTCAGGGCGGAGGGCGATAGACCATGTTGATGCCGAAGCGCGTCAAGCACCGCAAGAGCCATCGCGGTCGCCGGCGCGGACTTTCCAAGGGCAACACCGAGCTGCACTTCGGGGACTACGGTCTCAAGGCGCTCGAGACCGCCTGGATCACCAACCGTCAGATCGAGGCCGCGCGTATCGCCATGAACCGGCGCATCCGTCGTGGCGGCAAGATCTGGATCAACGTGTTTCCCCACCTGCCCGTCACCAAGAAGCCCGCCGAGACCCGCATGGGTTCCGGCAAGGGCTCTCCTGAGGGCTGGGTCGCGGTGGTGAAGCCCGGCAACGTGATGTTCGAGCTGTCCGGCGTCGCCGAGCCCCTCGCCCGTGAGGCCATGCGCCTCGCGGCGATGAAGCTCCCGATCCGCTGCAAGTTCGTGACCCGAGAGGACCAGTGAGGCGGCCGTGAAGCCGAGCGAGGTCAGAGACCTGAATGACGCCGAGGTCGGCGCGCGCCTCCGGGATGCACGGGAAGCGCTCTTCAACCTGCGGTTCCAGCATGCTTCGGGCGCTCTCGAGCGCACCGGCGAGATCCCCGCGCGCAAGCGCGAGATCGCGCGCCTGCTGACCATTGCCCGGGAGCGGGAGATCGCACGTCAGCAGGAGGCCGTCAATGGCTGAGACACCTCAGCAGTCCGTCGCCAAGCGCAAGGTGCGCCAGGGCGTCGTCACGAGCTCGGCTCGCGACAAGACCATCACCGTGCGCATCGACAGCAAGTCCGCGCACCCCATGTACGGCAAGACCGTGCGCCGTTCCGCGAAGCTCCACGTCCACGACGAGAGCAACGACGCGAACGTGGGTGACCTGGTCCGCATCATCGAGTGCCGCCCGCTGTCCAAGCTGAAGCGCTGGCGTCTCGCGGAGATCGTGGAGCGTGCCCGGTGATCCAGAACGAGTCGCGCCTCCGCGTCGCCGACAACACCGGCGCCCGCGAGATCCTCTGCATCCGCGTGCTCGGTGGGTCGAAGCGCCGCTACGCGTCGGTCGGCGACATCATCGTCGGGACCGTCAAGAACGCGACGCCGAACGGCGCCATCAAGAAGGGCGACGTGGTCAAGGCGGTCGTCGTGCGCACCAAGAAGGCGCACGGCCGCGACGACGGCACGTTCATCGCGTTCGACGAGAACGCCGCGGTGATCATCGACGCGGCGCAGAACCCGCGCGGCACGCGCATCTTCGGCCCGGTCGCCCGTGAGCTTCGTGAGAAGAACTTCATGAAGATCATCTCGCTCGCCCCGGAGGTGCTGTGATGCCGGCCCGGATCAAGAAGGGCGACCAGGTGATCGCCATCTCGGGCAAGGACAAGGGCAAGAGCGGTACGGTGCTCGAGGTCCGTCCGAGCGAGAGCCGGGCGATCGTCGAGGGCCTCAACATCATCAAGCGGCACACCAAGCCGCGTCCCCCGGCCGAGCCGGGCGGGGTGATCGAGAAGCCGGCCCCCATCCACCTGTCCAACCTGGCGCTGGTGGACCCCGAGACCAAGAAGCCCACGCGTGTGCGCATCGAGACCGTCGATGGCAAGCGCGTCCGGGTCGCCGCCCGAAGCGGAAAGCGGATCGACTGAATTCCATGAGCGACGAGACCACCACCACCGCACCGCCCCCGCGGCTCAAGGACATGTACCTCAACGAGGTGCGTCCGAAGCTGCAGGAGCAGTTCGCGTACGGCTCCCCGATGCAGCTTCCGCGGATCACCAAGATCACGCTGTCGATGGGCGTCGGCGAGGCGAAGCAGAACAGCAAGTCGCTCGATGACGCCGTGGAGCAGCTCGCGATCATCGCGGGGCAGCGTCCGCACATCACCCGTGCCCGCAAGTCCATCGCGCAGTTCAAGCTGCGTGAGGGCATGGCGATCGGCTGCCGGGTGACCCTGCGGGGCGCCCGCATGTGGGAGTTCTACGACCGCCTCACGGCGATCGCGCTCCCGCGCATCCGTGACTTCCGGGGTGTGAACCCCGACGCGTTCGACGGTCGCGGCAACTACAACCTTGGCCTGCGCGAGCAGACGATCTTCCCGGAGATCGACTACGACCGCATCGACAAGGTCCGCGGTCTCAACGTGACCATCACCACCACGGCGAACACCGATGAGGAAGCCCGCGAGCTGTTGCGGGCGCTCGGTATGCCGTTCCGTGCCGAGGGATACTCGGCCGAGGAGCTGGCGGCACGGCGGCGCCAGAAGATGCGCAAGCGCGGCGGTATCCGCGGCAAGCGCCGCTAGCGAGGACGAGGAGCACCAGTGGCGAAGACCAGCCTGCGCGTCAAGGCCGCGCGGCCCCAGAAGTTCAAGACCCGCGAGTACACCCGCTGCCTGCGTTGCGGGCGGTCGCGGGCGGTGTTCCGCAAGTTCGGGCTCTGCCGGATCTGTCTGCGCGAGCAGGCGCACGCCGGCGTCATTCCCGGTATGACCAAGTCGAGCTGGTAGCCAGATGCTGACCGATCCGATCGCAGACATGCTCACCCGCGTGCGCAACGCCAACATGGCGCTGCACGACGAGGCGGACATGCCCACCAGCAAGATGAAGGTGTCGCTCGCGGCGGTCCTCCAGCAGGAGGGCTACATCGCGGGGTACGAGGTGAACGACCGCACCCTGACCGTGAAGCTCAAGTACGACAGCGAGCGTCGCCGTGTCATCTCGGGGATCAAGCGCGCCTCCAAGCCTGGCCGGCGTGTGTACATCGGCCACGAGGAGATCCCGCGCGTGCTCGGCGGGATGGGCGTCGCGGTCCTCTCCACCTCCCAGGGAATCATCACCGGGCAGGAGGCCCGTCGCCGCGGAGTCGGTGGCGAGCTGATCTGCACGGTGTGGTGAGGAAGAGGACGAGCAGATGAGCCGCATCGGACGAGCACCCATCCCGGTTCCGGACGGGGTCGAGGTCGACATCAAGGGTCAGCGCATCAGCGTGAAGGGTCCCAAGGGGGCCCTTGAGCACACGGTGGTGCAGCCCATCTCGGTCGCCCAGGAGGACGGCGAGCTGCGTGTCACGCGGCCGACGGACCGCGGGCCGCACCGTGCACTGCACGGCCTCACCCGGACGCTCGTGGCCAACATGGTCCAGGGCGTCACCGAGGGCTTCAGCAAGAACCTCGAGATCGTCGGCGTCGGGTATCGTGCCGCGCTCAAGGGCCAGTCCCTCGAGCTGTCGGTCGGTTACTCGCACACCGTCAGCATCGAGCCGCCCGCGGGCATCGAGTTCGAGGTCCCGGCGCCCACGCAGGTGGTCGTGAAGGGCATCGACAAGCAGGCCGTGGGCCAGGTCGCCGCGAAGGTCCGCGACGTCCGTCCGCCGGAGCCCTACAAGGGCAAGGGCATTCGCTACGCCGGTGAGCAGGTCCGGCGCAAGGTCGGGAAGAGGGCGTAAAGCAAGCATGGGCAAGATCACTCCACGCGCCGCACGCATCCGGCGGCACACCCGCATCCGTGGCCGGGTCACCGGTACCACCGAGCGGCCCCGCCTCTGCGTGTCGCGCTCCAACATGCGGATCTACGCGCAGATCATCGATGACACGCAGGGCCACACGCTGGCCGCCGCGGGCTCGATCGAGGCCGACCTCCGCGAGCTGGCGAAGGGCGCCGCCGCGGCCGAGGTCGGAAAGCGCGTCGCCGAGCGTGCGAAGGCCGCGGGCGTCGAGACGGTCGTCTTCGACCGCGGTGGGTACAGGTATCACGGGCGTGTGAAGGCGCTCGCCGACGCAGCCCGCGAAGCGGGCCTGGTCTTCTAGGGGGATTTGTGGCCGAGCGCCGCCGTAAGCCGAAGGTCAACTCAGACGGGCTCGATCTCAACGAGCGCGTCGTCCAGGTCAACCGCGTCGCCAAGGTGGTGAAGGGCGGTCGTCGGTTCTCGTTCTCAGCGCTTGTCGTGGTGGGCAACGAGGTGGACACCGTCGGCGTCGGGCACGGGAAGGCCAACGAGGTCCCCGTCGCGATTCAGAAGGCCGTCGACGACGCCAAGAAGAACCTCTTCAAGGTGCCGCGCTACCGCACGACGATCACCCACGAGGTGACCGGTCGCGCCGGCGCGGGTCGCGTGTTCCTGAAGCCCGCCTCCGAGGGTACCGGCGTCATCGCGGGTGGCGGCGTGCGCGCCGTGCTCGAGCTGGCCGGGATCCACGACATCCTCAGCAAGTCGCTGGGCAGCAGCAACCCGGTGAACCTCGTCGCCGCCGCGGTGGACGGCCTCAAGCAGCTCCGGACGCCGGAGGAGGTCGCGGCCCTGCGCGGCAAGAACGTCGGTGAGATGCTCGCCAGCGGTGCGCCTGCGCGCACCAACGGCGCGACGGCCACGGCCACGCCCGTGGCGGAGGAGGCCGCGTCGTGAGCGCGACCACGCTTCGCATCACGCAGATCCGTTCCGAGATCGGCACCCAGCAGCGCCACCGCGGCACCATCCGCGCCCTGGGCCTGGGCCGTATCGGCAAGACCGTCGAGCACACGGACTCCCCTCAGCTGCGTGGCATGCTGAGGATGGTCGCGTCCATGGTGCGTGTTGAGGAGGTCGGGGATGGCAGCTGACGAGACGACCCAGGTCGACCCCGAGCGCGTCCGCCTCGAGTTCCTCGCGCCGAACCCCGGCGCGAAGAAGCGCCGCAAGCGCCTGGGCCGCGGCCCGGGCTCGGGGACGGGCAAGACGTCCGGCCGCGGCATGAAGGGCCTGGGCTCGCGCTCCGGCGGCGGCGTCCGCGAGGGCTACGCCGGCGGTCAGATGCCCGCCTACATGCAGCAGGCCAAGCTCCGCGGCCCGAACCACAAGAAGTCGATGCCGATGGGCCCGTTCCGCACCCACACGGTGCCGGTGAACGTCGGCTCCCTGTCGATCTTCGACGCCGGTTCGGTCGTCGACATCGAGGCGCTCGAGGCCAGGGGCCTGGTGAAGAACAACTCCAACCGTGCCTGGCCCGTGAAGATCCTCGCCGAGGGTGAGCTGGACCGCGCGCTCACCGTTCGGGCGAACGCCTTCTCGGCCACGGCCAAGGCGAAGATCGAGGCCGCGGGCGGTACCGCCGAGGTCATCGGCTTCAGCGACAGCGCGGAGTAGACGCCGTGTTGCGGTCGATGCTCACCGCGCTCGGTTCGCCGGAGCTCCGGAAGAAGCTCCTGTTCACCGCCATGATCCTGGTCTTCTTCCGGATCGGGTCCTTCGTGCCCGTTCCGGGAGTGGACCTCGAGGCGTTGCAGGCCGCCATCGAGCAGCGCGGCTCGCGCCTGCTGGACTTCCTGAACCTGTTCGCCGGCGGCGCGCTCACGCGCTTCGCGGTGTTCGCGCTCGGGATCATGCCGTACATCACCGCCAGCATCATCATCCAGCTGATGACGGTGGTGATCCCCCGCCTGGAGGAGCTCCAGAAGGAGGGTGAGGCGGGGCAGCAGAAGATCACCCAGTACACGCGGTACTTCACGGTGGTCCTCGCGGCGGTGCAGTCGGTCGCGTACGTCCTCTACTTCCGCAGCCAGGACGCCCTGCCGCAGTTCAGCACCGGGCGCCTGTACCTCATCACCATCTCGCTGACCGCCGGCACGACGCTCGTGATGTGGCTCGGTGAGCTCATCACCCAGCGCGGCGTCGGCAACGGCATCTCGCTCATGATCTTCGCGAGCATCGTCGCGGCCGTGCCGTCCGGCATCCGCGGCTGGCTGGAGCTTCCGCCGCTCACCCAGATCGTCGTGTTCGTCATCGCCCTCGGGGTGGTCGTGGGCGTGGTCTTCATCAACGAGGGCCAGCGCCGCATCCCGATCCAGTACGCCAAACGCGTGGTCGGCAGACGAATGACCTCCGGGGGGCAGACGTACATGCCTCTCCGCGTGAACATGGCCGGCGTGATCCCCGTCATCTTCGCGGCGTCGGTGGTCATCCTGCCGCCGACCCTCGCGGAGTTCGCCGGCCGGGGCTCGTTCTTCGAGTCGGTGGCGACCTGGCTGGCGCCGGGGTCCTGGTACTACATCATCTTCGAAGCGCTGCTCATCGTGATGTTCACGTACTTCTACACGGCGATCATCTTCAACCCGGTGGAGCAGGCGGACAACCTCAAGAAGTACGGCGGGTTCATCCCCGGCGTGCGCCCGGGGCGTCCCACCGCGGTGTACCTGGACCGGGTGCTCACCCGGCTCACGCTGCCGGGGGCGATCTACCTGGCGATCATCGCCGCGTTCCCGAGCATCATCTTCAAGTACCTGCCGGAGTCGAACGTGTTCTTCGGCGTCCTGGGCGGCACCTCGATCCTGATCGTGGTCGGTGTCGCGCTCGACACCATCCGGCAGATGGAGGCTCAGCTCATGATGCGCAACTACGAAGGGTTCCTCCGATAGCCCGCCTGGTGTTCCTCGGCCCGCCCGGTGCCGGGAAGGGCACCCAGGCCGAGCGCCTGAAGGCCGACCTCTCGCTCACCCATCTGGCCACCGGCGATCTGCTGCGCGACGAGGTCAAGCGCGGGACGCCGCTGGGCCTGGAGGCGAAGCGGGCGATGGACGCCGGCGAGCTGGTGCCCGACGCCGTGGTGGTGGGGATGATCCGCGAGCGCCTGGTGGGCGCCGCGGCGTCCAACTACCTGCTCGACGGCTTCCCGCGCACCATCGGCCAGGCGGAGTCCCTCGACGCGATGCTCGAGGGCCTCGGCGCACCGCTGGACCACGTGCTCCTGCTGTCGGTGTCCCAGGACGAGCTGCTGCGCCGCCTCGGCGGGCGCTGGCTCTGCCGGAACTGCGGCAAGTCGTACCACGAGACCTTCGCGCCCTACGGCGGTGAGCCGTGCGAGGCGAGCGGTGACCCGTGCGACCTGTACCAGCGCGACGACGACCGCTCCGACGCGGTGGCGAACCGCCTGAACGTCTACGCGGCCCAGAC
>LNFL01000095.1 GCA_001464275.1 Actinobacteria bacterium Ga0077560
GGCCACGCGGTCGGCGGGCTCCGGCGAGCGCTCCAGCAGGTCCGCCGCCTGCGGGGCGGGGGCCGACACCACGACGGCGTCGAAGGCCCCCAGGCCGTTGCCCTGCTCGTCGCCCAGCTCCAGCGGCCCGCCGGCGTCCCGGATGGCCGCCACCCGGACGCCGCGCACGACCTCCAGGTCGTGGGCGGTCCGCTTGGCGAGCTGCGTGAGTCCGTCGGCGAACGCGACCGGCCGCGCCATGGGGGCGTCCGGCGGCGGCGTGCCCAGCATGGGCAGGCCCGGCTCGATCAGATCACCGGCGCCCAGCACGGCGACCGCCTCGGCGAGTGCGGTGCCGAGGGGCGCGTCGATGGCGGGCGCCCCATGGTCGATCACCCCGCCGTCACCGCGCCTGGCGGCCAGGCGGCCGCCCAGCCCGCGGCTCTTCTCGAACACCACCACGCCGTGACCGGCATCGGCCAGGCGGCGCGCCGCCGCCAGGCCGGACAGGCCAGCCCCGACCACCGCGACCCGCACGACGACCTAGGCCTGCGTGTCGCCGGATGCGGCCATGGATGCGGCCGTGCGGACCCGGCAGCGGCCCGTTCCCGCGCAGGACTCGCACTCGGACGCCTCGCCCTCGACGTGCGAGAGGCAGTGCGCCACGCGGGAGGCGACCACCTCGGCCATCATCGGGTGCAGGCCGATGGGGGACGCCACCAGGAACGGCACCTCCGGGTGCCGGCGGGCGGCCTCCTCGGTGAGCTCCGGGATGTCCACGTTCCAGTGCTTGCCGGGCGCGAGGAAGTAGGGGCTCACCACCACCATGCGCGCGCCCCGCGCGACGCAGCGGTCGAACGCGGTCTGGATGGAGGGCTCGGCGATCTCCATGTGCGCCGGCTCGACGATGCCGTAGTCGACGACCTCCGCGACCATCTCGGCGATCCGCTCGAGCATCTCGTTTGACGCCTCCCGGCGGGACCCGTGGTCCACGACGATGAGGCCGATCTGGCTGGGGGGTGGGGTCGTCATGCCGCCGATCGTAGCGGGCCGGTGGGGGCTGTGCCGGGGGGATCGGGGCCATGCCCGGGTGTACGATCGGCGCTCCGGAAACCGCACGTGGGAGCCCTACCATCGAGCACCAGGACGCCTACCGGCTCGGCAGCCTCACGGACCTCCTCGAGCTGCTCGTGGACGGGTGGCACATCGAGCACCTCCACTACGCCGACCGGTGCGGTCTCGCCGGCGGCCCCGACGCGCCGGCCGCCTTCTTCGGCCTCACCCGGTCGGAGCAGCGAGAGCACCTGTACCTGGTCGAGGACGGGCGCAGCATGTCGCACCGCAGCCTCATCGCCATGTTCCGCGAGCACCCGCACGTGTGGAAGCACCGGTCGGGCTCGGCCCTGCGCGACTTCACGGTGCCGGAGTCCCCGCCGCGGCCGCCCGAGGTGTGGGGGACCGTCCCCGAGCCGTTCCCTGACGCCCTGATGCTGTGCCCCACCACGCTGCGCGGCGTGGTGTGCGTGAACCAGACCCAGTCGATGGATGGCGTCACCATGGCCGTCACCTCCCTGGAGCGCTACGCCGACGGGGCGCGCGCGCACTACCTGTGCCACGCGCCGGAGCGACGCTTCCGCGACGACGCGGCGGCGATGGACGCCATCGCCGTGGACGACGGCGGGCGCATGTACCGGGTCGCCTCGCTGCAGCGCAACCAGCGCGGCGCGCGGATCGAGGGCTCGCTGGCCATCGCACCGGCCGTCCCGGCGGGTGCGAGCCTGCTCACCCTCACGATCGGCACGCTGGGGCCGGGCGCCGAGGGGCCGGGTGCGCCCGGCCCGTGGGTGTTCCCGATCCCGCTCGATCCGCAGGCATGACGCGGGGGCCGTTCGAGCCCGCACTCCAGGCCCGCGCGGCCCGCGCCGCGGACGCCGTGCGGGACCGCCCCGAGGAGCCCTGTCCGTTCCGCACGGCGTTCCAGCGCGACCGGGACCGGATCCTCCACACGAAGGCGTTCCGGCGGCTCAAGCACAAGACGCAGGTGTTCGTGGCCCCGGAGGGCGACCACTACCGGACCCGGCTCACCCACACGCTGGAGGTCTCGGCGGTGGCGCGCACCGTCGCCCGTGCCCTGCGCCTGAACGAGGACCTGGTGGAGGCCATCGCCATGGGCCACGACCTGGGCCACGCGCCGTTCGGGCATGCGGGTGAGCACGCGCTCGACGACCTGCTGCGCGAGCGCCTGGGGCGGCGGTTCCACCACAACGAGCAGAGCGTGCGCGTGGTGGAGGTGCTGGAGCGCGACGGCGAGGGCCTCAACCTCACCCGGGAGGTGCGCGACGGGATCCTCCACCACACCGGGTCGGTCAAGCCGGCCACGCTGGAGGGGCAGATCGTGCGCCTGGTGGACCGGATCGCGTACGTGAACCATGACATCGAGGACGCGGTCCTTGCGGGCGTCCTGCGCGCCGAGGACCTCCCGGAGGCCGAGATCGCCGTGCTCGGGCGCACCACTTCGGAGCGTCTCACCACCCTGGTGGGGGACATCGTGGCCAACAGCGCCGAGGCCGACGAGATCCGGCAGTCCCGCGAGGTGGGCGTCGCGTTCCTGCGCCTGCGCAAGTTCATGTTCGACCACGTCTACCTGGCGCATCCGGCGGCGACCGAGTCCGGCCGCGCGCGCGGGGTCGTGCAGGCCCTGTTCGGGTGGTACCTGGAGCATCCGGAGGAGCTGCCGGAGTCCCCGGAACCCGACGCGGTCCTGCGCGTGACCGACTACGTGGCGGGCATGACCGACCGCTTCGCGCTGCGTGCCTACCGGCAGATCTTCATGCCCCGCGAGGGCCCGCTGTAGTGGAGCGCCGGTGCCCCTGATCAGCCCGGACAGCGTGCGCGAGATCCTGGACGCCGCCGACCTCGTGGAGCTGGTGCGCGGCCGGGTGAACCTGGTGCGCCGCGGCAACCGCTGGATCGGGCGGTGCCCGTTCCACGAGGAGCGCACCCCGTCGTTCGGCCTCATCCCGCCCGACAACCGGCGGTACTACTGCCACGGCTGCGGCGCGACGGGGGACGCCGTGCGCTGGATGATGGAGAAGGAGGGCGCCGGGTCCTTCCCGGAGGCGCTGGAGGGCCTGGCCGAGCGGTTCGGCCTGCCGGTGCGCTACGAGCGGGCGTCGCCCGAGGAGGAGGCCCGCCGCCGGGCCGACGAGCGCCGGCTGGAGCTGTTGGAGCGCGCCGCCTCGTTCTACGCCGAGTACCTCTGGCGCGCCGACGAGGCCGCGGTCGCCCGGGAGTACCTGGCCAGGCGAGGGTTCGAGGAGGCCCTGCTGCGGCGCTTCCGGGTGGGCTTCGCGCCCACCGCCGGGTCGGTGCTGAGCGGCCGGGCGATCCGGGAGGGGTTCTCCCGCGAGCAGCTCGCCGACGCCGGCCTGGCGCGGCTGCGCGGCGGCCGGGCCGCCGACTTCTTCACCGGGCGCATCATGTTCCCGATCGCCGACGGGCGCGGCCGGGTGCTGGGCTTCGGCGGGCGCACCCTGGATCCCAACGAGCGCGCCAAGTACGTGAACTCGCCGGAGGGCCCGCGGTTCTCCAAACGGCGCCTGCTGTTCGGTCTCCCGCAGGCGCGTCAGGCGGCGGCCAAGGCCGGCTGGACGATGGTGGTGGAGGGCTACACGGACGTGCTCGCCTTCCACAAGGCCGGCGTGGAGCAGGTGGTGGCGTGCATGGGCACCTCGCTCACCGCCGAGCAGATCAGCGAACTGCGCCGCGCCGCCCCGAAGATCCGCCTGTGCTTCGACGCCGACGCGGCCGGTGAACGGGCCGCGATGCGCACCGCGCAGGCCGCCGGCGAGCACATCATGGACCTGGAGGCGGTGCCGTTGCCGGTGGGCGCGGACCCCGGCGACATGGCCGTGAGCGCCGAGGGACTGGACGGCCTGCGCGCCCTCAGTTCGGAGTTCGATACTTTGGTAACGTTCCTCATCCGCTCGCGCGCTGGTCGCGCGGGCACCTCTGCATCGGACCGGGAACGCGCACTGCGAGAGGTCGCCGACCTCCTCACATCCGTCCCCGATTCGGTGGAGAAGGACGAGGGGGTGAGATTGGCAGCGGGTCTCCTGCAGCTCTCACGCGGCATGGAGGATCGTCTCCGTGAGGCGTCTCGCCGGACCGGCGCATCCGGTTCCGGGACGTCGGCCGCCGCCGTGCTGCCCACCCTCGACGCGGAGCGGATGCGGGAGCGGCGCATGCTCGCCCTCGCCGTCGCAATGCCGTCGATCGCCGTGAAGTACCTCGGTGACCTCCCGGACGAGGCGCTGTCGGAGCCCGTCCACCTCGATGCCGTCCGGCTCCTGCGGTCGGGGGAACCGCCGGACCGCTGGCCGGAGCATCTGCAGGAGCTCGGAACGGTGCTGCGCGCCGACGCCGGGGCCGAGGAGGCCTCCGAGGCGGAACTGCGCGAGGCCGTGTACCGCGTCCAGCTGCCGGGGCTGGAACGGCGCGCGGCGGCACTGCGGGAGTCGGGGGACGCCGAGGGCGAGCTCCGTCTCCAGCATCTGATGAATCGTTTGCGCGCCGCGCTGCGGGGGGAGGGCTGAACGCGTGGAATCGTCGGTAGCCGTACTCGACGAGGTCCGTTCGCTGCTTGAAGAGGGGCGGGAACTCGGCGCCGTCCCCATGATCCGCGTCGTCGACGTGGTCGAGTCGGCGGACCTCACCGAGGACCAGCAGGAGCGGCTGCTCCAGGTGCTGGCCGAGCTGAACATCGAGGTGCTCGCCGACACCGGCGACCTGCCCGCGCAGGAGGCGGCCTCACCGCGGCTGGACCTCTCGGTGAAGCCCACCTCCAGCGACCCCGTGCGGATGTACCTGCGCGAGATCGGCAAGGTGCCGCTGCTGACCGCCGCGGAGGAGGTGTCGCTCGCCAAGCGGATCGAGCGGAACGACCCCACGGCGCGGGCCGCGCTCATCGAGGCGAACCTCCGCCTGGTCGTGTCGGTCGCCAAGCGGTACGCGGGCCGGGGCATGGCGTTCCTGGACCTCATCCAGGAGGGCAACCTGGGCCTCATGCGCGCGGTCGAGAAGTTCGACTACCGCCGGGGCTACAAGTTCTCCACGTACGCCACCTGGTGGATCCGGCAGGCGATCACCCGCGCCATCGCCGACCAGGCCCGAACGATCCGGGTGCCGGTGCACATGGTCGAGACGATCAACCGGCTCGCCCGCGTCCAGCGGCAGCTGCTGCAGGACCTGGGCCGGGAGCCCACCGTGGACGAGCTCGCGCTGGAGCTGGAGGTCACGCCGCAGCGCGTGCGGGAGATCCAGAAGATCTCCCAGGAGCCGGTGTCGCTGGAGACGCCGGTGGGCGAGGACGACGACTCCGAGCTGGGCGACCTCATCGAGGACGACGGCGTCGCCGGTCCCGCCGAGGAGGTGAGCCGCACGTTGCGCCGCGAGGAGCTGTGGGACGTGCTGGGCCAGCTCTCCGAACGGGAGCGCAAGGTCTTGGAGCTGCGGTTCGGCCTGCGCGGCGAGGAGCCCCGCACGCTGGAGGAGGTGGGGCAGCGCTTCGGGGTCACCCGGGAGCGCATCCGCCAGATCGAGGCGAAGACCCTCACCAAGCTGCAGACCTACCGGGAGTGCCAGCGCCTGCGGGAGTTCCTGGACTAGGCCCCGGGCCGCTCGACGATCGCGACGGCACGTGCCCGCCGTCGCCCGCCGCCCTCGCTCTCCACGACCGCCTCGGCGGTGAACGTCATCCCCTCGGCGCCCTCCGGGCGGCGGGGTTCCGGCCCGATCCAGGTGATCCGCGGCGCCGGTCCGAGCATGGCGGCGCGCTGCCCCCACACCAGCAGCCGCGCGAGCGCGAGGGCGCCGGCGCTCACCGCCCCCGCATCACCACGACCGCGCACGTAGCCGTTGTGGGCGGCGACGATCGCCGCGAGGCTCACGGGGTCGGGTTCCCCCTCCGGCGCCATGGCCAGGGAGGACAGCAGGGGTTCGGTGCCGGCCTCGGTGGCGGTCAGCCCGGGGCGCAGGCGCCCGAGCTGAGCGGCCACGGCGAAGCCGATGGCCTCCGCTCCGGCCCGCACCTCGGGTTCCAGGCGGGCGAGGGCGGACACGGCCTCGGGCGAGAGGCGGAGCCCCATGGCGCCCGAGGCCGTCGCGCGATCAGCCCGCGGCGCCGGCGGGCTGGTCCGAGTTGGCCGGGGTCTCCACCGGCGCCTCGGTGAACACGAACTCGTCGGGCTCTCCGCCCAGCCGGTCCTTCACGAGCCAGAACACCAGGGCCCCGATCCCAACCAGCACAAGAAGCTTCTTCATCCGTCCCTCGCCCTTCCCTCGTGGACGTACCTGACGGAACGCTAGCGCATGCGCCGCCCACGGCGTCATGCGCGCGGCTCACATGGGGATCAGCGCGTCCGACTCGACCGACAGGACGACCTTGCCGACGGCGCGGTCGGCCTCGACCTCGCGGTGCGCGTCGGCGACACGGGTGAGCGGGATCATGTCGTGCACCATGGGGCGCAGCCGGCCGTCCGCCAGCCGCGGCAGCCCCCATTCGGCGAAGCTCGCGACGATCTCGCCCTTCTCGTCCACCGGGCGGGCGCGCAGGGTGGAGCCGACGAGCGTGGCGCGGCGGCGCATCAGCTCGCTCAGGTCGATCTCGGTGCGCGTGCCGCCGACCAGGCCGATGAGGGCCACCCGGCCGCCGGTGGCCAGACACGCGATGTTGTCGCGAAGGTAGGAGGCCCCCACCAGATCGACCACCACGTCCGCGCCGTGCCCGCCGGTGATGCGGGTGACCTCCTCGGCGAAGCCGTCCGGGCCGGGGACCACGACGTGGTCCGCCAGGTCCTCGATGAACGCGGCCTTCTCGTGGGACCGGGTGGTGCCGATGGTACGGGCGCCGAGCTCCCGGGCGATCTGGAGGGCCGCGGTGCCCACCCCGGACGCGGCGGCGTGGACCAGCACCCAGTCGCCGGTGCCCGCCCTGGCCTGCCGGCCCAGCGCCTGCCACGCGGTGAGGAACACCTCCGGCACGGCCGCCGCGAGGATCCAGTTCAGGTTGTCCGGCACGCGCATGAGCTGCACGGCGGGCACCGCCACCCGTTCGGCGTATCCGCCGCCGGACAGGAGCGCCATGGCCCGGTCGCCCTCGCTCCAGCCGGTCACCCCGGGGCCGATCCGCTCCACCGTGCCCGCGGCCTCCAGCCCCAGGACGTCGCTGGCGCCCGGGGGCGGCGGGTAGTTGCCGCGACGCTGGAGGATGTCCGCGCGGTTGACGGCCGTGGCGCGGACGCGCAGCACCACCTCACCCTCGGCGGGCTCCGGGTCGGGCATGGAGGCCAGCTCCAGCACCTCGGGCCCCCCGGGGCGGGTGGCGATGACGCCGATCACGCGCCGGCGCCCTCGAAGTGCGCCTTGGTGCGCGCGTGGCGCTCCGCGAACATGCCGTCCAGCTGGCGGCGCACGAACAGCCGGTCCACCAGGCGGCCGACGGGGCCGAACGGCAGGCGGTACTCCACGTGGTCGGTCATGCGGGTGCGGCCCTCCCCGAGATCCTCGAAGCGGTGCTCGTGGCGCCACGCCGCGAACGGGGACTTCTCGGCGACGTCGACGACCAGCCGATTCTCCACGATCTCGGCGATGCGCACACGCCAGCGCTGGGCGATGGGCATGGGGGGCTGCTTGACCGTGAGGTGCACCACCCCGCCCTCGGTCACCGGGAAGTCGCCCTCGATCGCCAGGAACTTCGCGGCGGCGGGGCTGATCACCGGGGCGTTGCGGGTGTCGAGGTGGAAGCGCCACATCTCGTCGGCGGGAGCGCCGACCTCGACCGAGCGTTCGAACACGGATGTCTTTGGCATGCACCGAGCGTAGCCCCCGGCGGGGCGGGGGCCAGGGGGACCCTCACGCGGGCGCGAACCGCGCGGTGAAGTGGCGCAGGCTCGGCGGCTCCCAGGTGATCCGGTAGGCGGGCAGCCGGTCCCGGTGCTCCGACAGCTCCTCGAAGGCCTCCACCACGTAGTCGGCGTGGCTCTGGGTGTAGACCCGGCGCGGGAACGCCAGGCGCACCAGGTCCATCGCGGCGGGCTCCTCGCTCCCGTCGGGCCGCCGGCCGAACATGACCGTGCCGATCTCGCAGGAGCGGATCCCGGCGTGCTCGTAGAGCGCCACCGCCAGGGACTGTCCCGGGTATCCCAGCGGCGGGATGTGGGGCAGCCACGCGCGGGCATCCACGAAGATCGCGTGGCCGCCCACCGGCTCGACGATGGGGACGCCGAGCGCCAGCAGGCGCTCGCCCACGTACTCGATCGCCCGGATCCGGTAGCGCAGGTAGTCCTCGTCGACGATCTCGGCGAGGCCCTGCGCCAGGGCGTCCAGGTCGCGGCCGGCGAGTCCGCCGTAGGTGGGGAAGCCCTCGGTGAGGATCAGCCGCGTGCGTGCCCGGGCGGCCAGGTCGTCGTCGTCCAGCGCCAGCCAGCCGCCGATGTTGCCGAACGCGTCCTTCTTGGCGGACATGGTCATCCCGTCGGCGACGGCGAACATGTCCCGCACGATGTCCGGCACGGGCCGCTCGGCCTGCCCGGGCTCCCGCCGCTTGATGAACCAGGCGTTCTCGGCGAAGCGGCAGCCGTCGATGAAGAACGGCTTGCCGTGGGCGTGGGCGAGGTCCGCCACCGCCCGCAGGTTCGCCAGGCTCACGGGCTGGCCGCCGCCGGCGTTGTTGGTGACGGTGGCCATCACGCACGGCACGGCGTCGCCGTGCGCCTCGAGCAGCTCGCGGAGCGCGTCGAGGTCCACGTTGCCCTTGAAGGGGTGGCGGTTCCGCGGCTCCCTGCCCTCGGGGATCACCAGGTCCACGGCCTCGGCGCCGGTGGCCTCGATGTTCCCCCTGGTGGTGTCGAAGTGCGAGTTCGATGGGATGACGCGGCCCGGGCCGCCGACGATGGAGAACAGGATCGCCTCGGCGGCACGCCCCTGATGGGTGGGGATGACGTGCCGGAACGGCATGAGGGTGCGCACCGCCGCCTCGAACCGCTCGAACGAGGGCGACCCGGCGTAGGACTCGTCGCCGCGCATCACCGCGGCCCACTGCTCGGCGCTCATCGCCGAGGTGCCGGAGTCGGTGAGCAGGTCGATGAGCACGTCGTCGGACCGCAGGCCGAACAGGTTGTGGTGGGCCGCCGCGAGGAACGCGCGCCGTTCGGCGGGCGTCGTCATGCGGATCGGCTCGACCGACTTGATGCGGAAGGGCTCGATGATGGTTCGCATGCCCTGAGGGTGGACGAGCGGAGCCCGCGTGTCCATCGCGGTGGCCGGGGCCGACGTGCCGACCTGCGTACGGCGTATCCTGCCCGTCTTCGTTTCGGACCTCTTTCGCAGGAGCAGCGATGTCACCCCACGGGCACGCCCCGACCCCGGAGCAGGAGCGCAGGCTGGCGCATACCGGCCTCCTCGCCCGGCTCACCGGCCACTTCGCCCACCACCCCTGGCGGGTGGTGATCACCTGGATCCTGATCCTGGTGGCGATGTTCACCCTGAACGGGGTGCTCGGCGGCAAGCTCAAGGACGACTTCAAGGTGCCCGGCACCGACTTCCAGGCCGCCACGGACCTCATCCAGGCCAAGTTCGGCGGGCAGAGCGGGGCCGCGCTGCGCGTGGTGGTGGCGGCGCCCGAGGGCGAGCGGGTCGACACGCCCGAACGGAAGGCCGCGGTGGAGGAGATGGTCCGTCTGGGCGCCGACGGGCAGCGTCGCCTCAACGAGAACCCGGCCGACAGCGCCCCGATCGCCGATCCGCTCGCCGCGGGGTCCACCACGTTCTCCGAGGACGGGCGGATCGCGTTCTTCGACATCCAGTTCGACCGTCAGGCGTTCGACCTGGAACGGGGCGACATCGTCGACCTGGAGGAGTCGATCCAGGCGGCGGGCCGTTCCGCCGGCGTCCAGGCGGAGTTCACGGGCGAGGCCGAACAGGCGCCGCCCGAGCAGGGCGCGAGCGAACTGCTGGGCTTCCTCGCGGCCTTCATCGTGCTGCTCGTGCTGTTCCGCGCGCTGGTGCCCACGCTCATCCCGCTGGTGTTCGCCATCGTCGCGGTGATCTCGGCGTTCGTGCTGCTGTTCATCGCGGCGGCGTTCTCGACGTTCAACACCGTCACCGTGCTGCTGGTGTCGATGATCGGCATCGGCGTGGGGATCGACTACACGCTGTTCATCGTCACCCGGTTCCGGCAGCTGCTCCACGACGGGCTGGAACCGCGCGACGCGGCGGCGGCGGCCGGCGCCACCGCCGGCCGGGCGGTGATCTTCGCGGGCGTCACGGTGGCGATCTCGATCACCGGCCTGGCGCTGATCGGCATCGACTTCATCACCAAGCTCGGCCTGGGCAGCGCGCTGGGCGTGGTGACGGCGGTGGCGCTGGCCACCACGCTGCTGCCGGCGGTCCTCGGGCTGCTGGGGCATCGGATCGACCGGGGCCGGTTGGGCATGAAGCCCACCGACGAGTCCCGCGAGGGCCAGGCGCGCACCCCGGTCGCCGCGTGGGGCCGGTTCGTGACCGGCAGGGCGAAGATCGTGCTGCCCCTGGTGGTGCTGCTGCTGCTCATCCTCGCCTCGCCGGTCCTGTCCGCGCGGCTCGGGCTGGCGGACGCCGGCACGGCCCCGAAGGAGGTGACGACCCGCAAGGCGTACGACCTGCTGTCCGCCGGGTTCGGCCCGGGCTTCACCTCCCCGATCCCCGTGGTGGTGGACCTGGCCGGCGACCCGGAGGCCGCGACCCGGATCCAGGCGGGCATGACGGCGCTCGACGGTGTGGCGGAGGTCAACCCGCCGATCTACAACGCGGCCTCCGCGGACCAGGCGTCGGTGGCGATCATCAACGCCTACTCCGCCTACGCCCCGCAGGACGCCAAGACCGACGACATCGTGAGCGCCCTGCGCAAGGAGGTGATCCCGGCGGCGCTGGAGGGCTCGCAGTCGCGGGCCTTCGTCTCGGGTCAGAACGCGGCGTTCACCGACATCGGCAACAAGATCCTGGACGGCCTGCCGTGGTTCCTGCTGTACGTGATCGGGATCACCGCGCTGGTGCTCGCGATGGCCTTCCGCTCGCTGGTGGTCGCCGTGAAGGCGGCGCTCACCACCCTGCTCTCGGCGCTGGTGGGCTTCGGGCTGCTCACCTTCATCGTGCAGCTCGGCAACGGGTTGTCGCTGATCGGCCTGGACCGCACCGGGCCCATCGAGAGCTTCGTGCCGCCGATCGCGTTCGCGATCCTGTTCGGCCTGTCGATGGACTACGAGGTGTTCCTCATGAGCCGCATCCGGGAGGAACACGTCCACGGCGCCGACACCCTCACGGCGGTGCGTGACGGGGTGGCCGGCGTGGGACGGGTGATCGTGGCCGCCGCGCTGATCATGTCGGTGGTGTTCTTCGCGTTCGTGCTGAACCCCGACCGGGTGGGCAAGGAGTTCGGCCTGCTCCTGGGCATCGCGATCCTCACGGATGCGCTGCTGGTGCGCATGACGCTGGTGCCGGCGCTGCTGGCGGTCCTGAAGGAGCGGTCGTGGTACATGCCGAGATGGCTGGACCGGATCCTGCCGAACCTCACCGTCGAGCCGCCGGTGGAGTCCGAGTTCGCCGGGGACGGGGCCCCCGCGAAGGGGACCCCGTCGAGGTAGGCGCCGCTAGTCCATCAGGAGATCGAGCCGGCTTCCCGCGGGAGGCTGGAAGCCGGCGGTCTCCACGGGCGGTCCCGCGCCGAGGTTCCCCAGGCGGAACTCGCTGATCGTGTCCGCGCCGCGGGTGCGGCAGAAGACCCGCTCAACGGTGCGCACGCGGATCGTCGCCAGGATCGCCTGCGTCGCCTCCGAGCGGAACCGGACGAAGAAGTTCCAGTTCGACGCTGCGGTTCCGGGGACGAACTCGCAGAACCCCTTGACCGTGGTGATCGCGGGGTTCCCGATCTGGGCGGGCAGGCCGACGCCGGAGACGTTCACCCTGGGGAGCGGCCCGAAACGCGTGGTGGCGAGCCGCGGCAGGCTGTTGTCACCGGGGGTGAGGTCCATGGTCCCGAAGATCAGGACGTCGTCGTCCGGGGGCACCCGCACCCGGACCTTTCGCACGACCTTCACGCGCACGCGCTTGCCGTTGCGGATGACCGTCCGGAACGTGGTGACGGTGCGGGTGGTGAACTCGATGCCCTCCTCACCGCCGCTGTAGGCGTCGGAGCCGTCGCCGGGCGCCCAGACGAACACGTCGTCGCCGGTGCCGCCGAGCGCCTGGTCGAAGGCGGGGAAGGCGGTGGTGTCGCTTCCGGCCTCGGTGCCTCCCACCATGACGTCGCCTCCGGGGCCGGCGATGATGACGTCCGGTCCGAGCCGCCCCACGAGCATGTCGCCGGCCTGGCCGCCGGCGATGGTGTCGGCGTTGCGGGTGGTCTGGTCGGAACCCGTGCCCGGCGGCTGGATGGTGGCGTCGCTGACGTTGTCGTCGTCGAGCCCGATGATCAGCTGCGGCGTCTTGAGCGCGCCGCCCCCCTGGATCGCGGCGATCGCGCCGCCACCGGCGGTGAGGGTCGCCGCCGCGCACAGCAGGGCGGTGCGGGCGCTGACGCGCTGACGTGGACGCATGGTGGTCCTCTCCCGGTCGTTTGACCTGCCGGGCGAGGCTATGGAAGGGCGTCCGGACGGTCAATGACCCGCGACGGCCTCCGTGATCCCGCGGGCGGGACGCCCGTCCCGCCCGGGGAGGCGGCATCCCGGTGGATCCCCGCATTCGATCCGCCGCCCGCCGGGCGTAGCGTCGGCGCGGGAGATCTCGTCGAGCGGGGAGGTGGATGGTGCCGACCTTCATGACCGGTTTCGACTACGAAGGGCAGGCCTGGCGGCTCATGGTCGAGCACCCCGAGGACCGGGAGGCGGCGGCCCGGGCGGTCGTGGAGGCCGCCGGCGGGCGGCTGCTGTCCTGGTACTGGATGTTCGGGGACCACGACGGCGTGCTCATCTTCGAGGCCCCCTCCGACGCGTCCGCCGCCGCCGTCCTCGCCGCCGTCGCCGCGAGCGGCCGCGTACGGACGCTGCGCACCAGCCGGCTGCTCACCAGCGAGGAGGCCCGCGCCGCCATGGGCCTCGCGAAGGACGTCTCCGCCGCGTACGCCCCACCCGGCGGCCGCGCCGAGTGGCGGGAGGGCTACGACCAACTGGGCACCTGATGACCCGGACCCGCCCGCGGCGCGGGCGGGTGTGCAATTGAACATCCGCGTGTGCAATTGCACATGGCCGGCCCCCCGTCGGGTGGTGGGTGTGCCCTCTGGGCCGCCGGTTGGTGCGGGGGCGGTGGGGTGGCGATGTCCGTGGGGCGGGCGGGTGTGCGATTGGACGCCCACGTGTGCAATTGCACGTTGGGCCGGGCGCCGGCCTCCTGATCCGGAGCCGGCGGGAGGGCGCTGCGGCGACTGGCGGCCGTGGCGCGAGGTGTCCAATTGGACGTCCGCGTGTGCAATTGCACATCGACGGCCCGGTCGCACCCGTGCCCTTCGGCCGAACGATGGCGATGGCCGGCGCCGGTCCGGTCGGGCAGGGATGCCGGGGCGGCGGCGCCGGCCGTCCGTCCCGACCTAGGAGGCTGGGTCGCTGATCTCCCGGCCCTGCGACTCCGTCAGGCTGAGGGCGACCGCGATGGGAACCGCGATCAGCAGCGTCCCGGTGAACATCTCCAGCGACTCCTCGAGCGTCTGGAGTGCGACGACCAGGGCGTAGGGGTAGTCGGACGAGCCGTTCGCCGTCGAGGCCAGCTGGGCGAGCGCGAGGGTCACCGCCGCTGCGGCCATGAGATACCGCTCGGGCGCCGGAAGCCGCCGGCAACAGGCGAAGAAGAGTGCGAGGACGGCGAGCGCGAGGACGGGTTGGATCACGAACAGGTTCACGTCCGAGCCGAGCCAGGTCTCCAGCCGCGCGTGCAGCTGCAGGACTCCCTCCAGCGCAAGGGCCGCGCACAGGACCGACATCGCGGGCCAGGCGCGGGTCGCCGGCACCGCGGTCGTGCTGAGCCACCACCAGGAGACCGCGGCCAGGACGAAGAGGAGGACGGTCCACGCCGAGGCAATGCTGAGGTCGGCGTCGAGGCTGAACGGGCGCAGGTCCCCGAGCAGCAGCTTGTTGACGCCGTGGAGCGCGATGAGCAGCGCGATGGCGCCGGCACCGGCGACGATGACGGCGGTTCGGGCCCGCCGGCGGGTCCACCCCCGCCGCAGGAGCGCCAAAACGGCCGGCGATCGAAACGCGGCCGGGGATCGATGCGTCGTCTCCATGAGCTAACGCCCGCAGGTCTCCGCCCGCACGCGAAGGGCGCCCAGAGTTGCGGGCGTCGGCATCTGGCTCCCCTTTCGTTGCGGGTACGCGGGGTCCTGGCTGTGACCGCCGCCTTCCGTCATCCGTCGGCTCGGGCGGCGTCGCGATTGAGGCCTGCGTCCCGGGGACGGGCGGGCGCCGAGGCACGAACACGGCCCCCGGACCGCGGATCGTCGCGTCGCGCTCACCGGGCGGGGAGGCCGGGGCCGACGTCCTCGCGCCGGAGTTCGCGTCAGTGCTCGTGGTCAGGCGGCCGACGGTGAACCCGCTGCCAGGGCGTGGGCGCGGCACCCTCTCGGGCCGGGAGCCTCCTCGATCGCCGACACACAACCACCAGCGACATGAGCAGCCCGAGGAGTGCGGGAGGACCTCCGACCAGCGCCGCCGAGACGTCTGCGAGACCGCAGATCCCGTCGCTGAACTCGGCGATGCACCGCTGCCCCGAGCGGATCGCCCAGCCCGCGGAGACGGCTCCTCCGACGAACAGGATGACACCGGCGACCCCGGCGAATCGCTCTCCCGACGTGAACGCGCGGGGATCGAGGCGCTTCGCCGGATGCTCGGACGCTGTGTCATCACCCATTCGCGATGAATCGGCACCACGAGCTGAGCCTCGAGGCTCCCGCATGGGCGGCCCACAACGGCTCGGGCATCGATGGGGACGGTGGGAGTCGAACCCACACGGGGGTTACCCCCCAGCGGTGTTTGAGACCGCCGCGTCTGCCGTTCCGCCACGTCCCCGGGCGTGGGCGCCCATGCTACCCGCGGTCACGGGGAGCCGATGTGGCGGCGGTCCGGCCGCCGCCACATTCAGGCGATGATCAGACGGTGACCTCGCGCCGGGCGAGGCCCTGCTCCTGGGCGACCCGCACCACCGCGGCCGCCACGGCGGGGGCGACGTTCCGGTTGAACACGCTCGGGACGATGTAGTCCTCGTGCAGCTCGTCGTCGGAGACACAGGCGGCGATCGCCTCCGCGGCGGCGACCTTCATCTCCTCGGAGATCTGGCGCGCGCCGCAGTCGAGGGCGCCGCGGAAGATGCCGGGGAAGGCGAGGACGTTGTTGATCTGGTTCGGGTAGTCCGAGCGGCCGGTGGCCATCACGCGG
>LNFL01000096.1 GCA_001464275.1 Actinobacteria bacterium Ga0077560
CGTCCGGCGGGTCCGTGAGCGGCAGGAGTTCAGCGAGTGCGGCCGAGGTCACGTGGACGACGGTAGCAATCCCGCTGCGTATGCGGTGAAACCCCGATTGCGGGCAATTCCTCGGGGGCTACCTTCCCCGACGTGGAGCAACGGCTGCACCGACCGGTTCCGACCATCTCCGCCGCGCTCGCGGCGATCGCCCTCGTGGCCGCCGGGGCGTGGGCCTGGCAGGAGGCCGGCAGCTCCACCGAGGTGTCCGTCGAGAACGCCGTGCACGAGTTCCGCGGCACCGGCACGCCCGCCGTCGCCACCGGCGGAGCCCCCCTCCCCGGGGTCTACTCCTACGCCGCCTCCGGCACCGAGCGCGCCCACATCGGGCCCGTGTCCATCGACCGCGAGATCCCCCCGGAGGCGCGGTACGTCGTCACCGCCACCCCGGAGGGGTTCCAGGCGGAGCTGCGCGTGAGCGCCGAGCACACCGAGGCGGTGCGCTACGCCGTGGGCACCCGCTGGATCCGCGCGGTCTGGCGCCGCGTGGACGTGACCTTCCTTCGGATGGGCCGGGACGACCGCCGCCCCCTCACGCCCGCCGTCCCGGTGATCCCGGTGCGGCCGGTGGTGGGCCAGACCTGGACCGTCGCGTACTCGGCCTGGAAGCTGCGCACCACCGGGACGGCGCGCGTGGTGCGCCGGGAGACGCTCCCGGTGGCGGGCGTCCCGGAGCCCGTCTTCCTCATCGAGACGCGCACGCGCACGCGCGGCGCGCACGGGGGGCCCCGCCTGGAACGCCTGTGGTGGGCGCCCCGCCTGGGGGTGCCGGTGCGCCTGGAGAGTGACACCACGCTCGAGGGAGCCGTCGGGTACCGGTCGCGACTGCGGTTGGACCTCACGTCACCCACTCCGGCACGGTAGGGTTCGCCGTCGCTGCACCGTCCGCCGCCGGGGATCCCGGTGAGCCGGGCGTGTGCTAACGTCCCCGGGCCGCTCGGCGAGCGGCCGGTTACGCACTGCTTTCAACCGCGACAAAAGGCGATCGTGCCGACGATCAACCAGCTCGTCCGCAAGGGTCGGACGCCCCAGACCACCAAGACTTCGACGCCGGCCCTCAAGGGCGCACCGCAGAAGCGCGGCGTCTGCACCCGGGTGTACACCACCACTCCGAAGAAGCCGAACTCCGCGCTTCGCAAGGTGTGCCGTGTCCGTCTGACCAATCAGATGGAGATCACGTGCTACATCCCCGGTGAGGGGCACAACCTGCAGGAGCACTCGGTGGTGCTGGTCCGCGGTGGTCGTGTGAAGGACCTGCCGGGTGTGCGGTACAAGGTGATCCGGGCGGCTCTGGACGCCGCCGGCGTGTCCGGCCGTCGCCAGGGGCGCTCCAAGTACGGCGCCAAGACCCCGAAGTAGCCATATATGCCACGTCGCGCAGCAATCGCCCGCCGGACCGTTGACCCGGATCCGGTCTTCAACAGCACGCTGGTCACCCAGCTCATCAACAAGATCCTCCGTGACGGCAAGAAGTCCGTCGCGGAACGCGTGGTCTATGACGCCCTGGAGCGCATCCGGGACCGCACGGGCCGTGACCCGGTGCAGGTCACCGAGGAGGCCATCCGCAACGTCACCCCGCTCATCGAGGTGAAGTCGCGGCGGGTCGGTGGCGCCACCTACCAGGTGCCGATCGAGGTCCAGGCCCGTCGCGGCCGGACCCTCGCAGTGCGCTGGATCGTCGGTTTCTCGCGGCAGCGCCGTGAGAAGCAGATGAGCGAGCGCCTCGCGAACGAGCTGCTCGACGCGCTCGGCTCGCAGGGCGGCGCCTTCAAGCGCAAGGACGACCTGTACCGCATGGCACAGGCCAACCGGGCGTTCGCGCACTACCGCTGGTAGCAGTCGGGCCCCGGGGGGACGGGGCCCGCAACGCGGGATTCTGAGGTTCCACGACACGCGCGCGGCCATCTCGCGCGCGTTCGCATCAGAGAGGGCAGGTGATTGAGCGTGTCGACGACCGTGAAGAAGGTCCCCCTCGACCGGGTGCGCAACATCGGCATCATGGCCCACATCGATGCCGGGAAGACCACCACGACCGAGCGCATCCTCTACTACACCGGGCGTCTGCACCGGATGGGTGAGGTGCACGAGGGCGGGGCCACGATGGACTGGATGGCGCAGGAGCAGGAGCGCGGCATCACCATCACCTCGGCCGCGACGACCTGCTTCTGGCGGGACCACCGCATCAACATCATCGACACGCCCGGCCACGTGGACTTCACCGTCGAGGTGGAGCGCTCGCTGCGCGTCCTCGACGGCTCGGTGGCCCTCTTCGACTCCGTCGCCGGCGTCGAGCCGCAGAGCGAGACGGTGTGGCGCCAGGCCGACCGCTACGGCGTGCCGCGCATCGCCTACGTCAACAAGATGGACCGGATCGGCGCCGACTTCGGCAAGGCCGTCCAGACCATGATCGACCGGCTCGGCGCGAACGCCGTGCCGATCCAGCTCCCCATCGGCGCCGAGAGCGAGTTCGCCGGGATCATCGACCTCATCACGATGAAGGCGACGATCTACAAGGACGACCTCGGGACCGAGGCCGATGTCACCGACATCCCGGCCGAGCTCAAGGACGCGGCCGACGCCGGCCGTGAGCGTCTCATCGAGGCCCTCGCCGACTCCGACGACGAACTCGCCGAGGCCTACCTCGAGGGCGCGGAGATCAGCTCCGAGCGCCTGCACGAGGCCGTCCGGAAGGGTGTGCTGGCGAACGCGATCACCCCGGTGCTCTGCGGGTCCTCGTTCAAGAACAAGGGCGTGCAGCCGCTGCTGGACGCGATCGTCGACTTCCTGCCCTCCCCGCTGCAGGTGCCGCCCGCCGAGGGCACGGTGCCGGGCAGCGAGGACGAGCCGCTGGTGCGCCAGTCGAGCGAGGACGAGCCCTTCGCGGCGCTCGCCTTCAAGGTCATGAGCGACCCGTACGTGGGCCGCCTCACCTACCTGCGCGTCTACTCCGGCGTCACCCAGAGCGGCGCGGGCATCATCAACGCCACCAAGGACCGCAAGGAGCGGATTGGGCGGCTGCTGATGATGCACGCCAACCACCGCGAGGACGTGGACTCGGTCGGGGCCGGCGACATCGTCGCGGCCGTGGGCCTCAAGTCCACGACCACCGGCGACACGCTCTGCGACCCGGCGGCGCCCATCGTGCTGGAGCAGATGACGTTCCCGGAGCCGGTCATCGGCCTCGCGATCGAGCCGAAGACCAAGCAGGACCAGGAGAAGCTCACGGTCGCGCTGGGCCGGCTGTCCGACGAGGACCCGACCTTCCGCGTGCGCACCGATGAGGAGACCGGCCAGACCGTCATCTCCGGCATGGGTGAGCTCCACCTCGAGATCATCGTCGACCGGCTCATGCGCGAGTTCAGCGTGGACGCCAACGTGGGTGCGCCGCAGGTGGCGTACCGCGAGACGATCCGCAAGGCCGTCAACAAGGTCGAGGGCAAGTTCGTGCGCCAGACCGGTGGCCGCGGCCAGTTCGGCCACGTCTACATCGACCTGGAGCCCAACGAGCAGGGCGCGGGCTACAGCTTCGAGAGCAAGGTCGTGGGTGGCTCCATCCCCAAGGAATACGTTCCGGCGGTGGACCAGGGCATCCGCGAGGCGCTCGAGGGCGGCGTGGTGGCCGGGTACCCGATGGTGGACATCAAGGTGCGCCTGGTGGACGGGTCGTACCACGAGGTCGACTCCTCGGAGATGGCCTTCAAGATCGCCGGTTCGATGGCCTTCAAGGAGGCCGCGCGCCGGGCGAGCCCGACCCTGCTCGAGCCGATGATGGCCGTCGAGGTCGTGGCGCCGAAGGAGTTCGTGGGCACCGTGGTGGGCGACCT
>LNFL01000097.1 GCA_001464275.1 Actinobacteria bacterium Ga0077560
AATCGGGGTTTCACCGCATACGCAGCGGGATTGCTACCGTCGTCCACGTGACCTCGGCCGCACTCGCTGAACTCCTGCCGCTCACGGACCCGCCGGACGCGCCGGTCCGGGAGGTGCTGACGCCCCGTCCGCGGCGGCGGCCGGCGGCACGCGCGCAGCGTCACCCGTCGTGGCTGTGGGCCATCCTGCTCGCCGCGGTGCTGCTGGCCATCCCGCTCGGAGCCGCCAGCAACGACCCGTCCACCGCGGTCGCGGCCGCCGGTGCCGGCGTGATCGACGACGGCCCCTTCGACGCCGAGTGGCCGATGCAGGTCGAGGTGCGGGTGGCCAACTCCGAGCGCTCGGGCCCCCTGGTGGATCTGAGCGACGGCTCCCTGGCCCTGGGCGGCCCGAACGGCGGCCGCCTGGCGAGCGGCGTGCGCCTGCCGGTGAGCGGTCCGGGCTACTACACCTACAACCCGGCCACCCAGACCTCCCCGCAGTCGCCGGAGCGCCGCTGGGGCACCGCGATGCTGGTGTCGCAGGTGATGAGCCTCGGGCGCTGGTGGGCCCAGGAGCACCCCGGCCTCCCGCCGCTGGGCATCGGCGACCTGTCCCGTGAGCGGGGCGGGCCGTTCACCGGCCCGGTCGTGGGGCACAGCTCCCACCAGAACGGCCTGGACGTGGACATCCGACTCCCGCGCCGTGACCGCGTGATGGGCCCGGCGACCCCGGCCAACTACGACCGCGAGCTCACCCAGCGGGTGGTCGACCGGCTCGTGGCGCAGGGCGCCTCGCTGGTCCTGATCGGCCCGAACCTGGACCTCACCGGCCCGTCGGGCGTCGTGGTGCGGTGGCCCGCGCATGACGACCACCTGCACGTGCGGTTCCCCGACCCGGACGGCACCGGCAACTGATCGCCGCGGGCGCGGGAATGCGCGGGGCCCTCGCTACGCTCCCGCGCATGGCACGCAACGTGAACGACGGGGACGTCTCCCCGCACCTCGACGAGCAGGGCATCGAGCGGTTCGAGGTCGCCCAGGCGGCCGATGGCGCACAGGAGGCGCTGGTGGCCGCCGTGCGGGATGTCATCTCCGGCGCCGGCACCGGCGACGTCGCCGCCGTGGCGCGGTGGCTGCAGGCCGTGGCCGGCGGCATCTCCCCCGATGACGCCGCGGCGCTGGGCACCGGCCTGGCCGCCCAGGACGTGCCGGTGTACGGCACGCCGCCCATCCACCAGGACGACCTGCTGGTGGACGACTGGCGCAGCGGCGTCTACCCGTACCGGAACCTCATGGCCCGCAAGAGCTACGAGAAGCAGAAGTACCGGCTCCAGGTGGAGCTGCTGAAGCTCCAGGCGTGGGCGAAGGAGAGCGGCCAGAAGATCGACGCCGCCGGCAAGGGCGGCACCATCAAGCGGTTCATGGAGCACCTCAACCCGCGCGGCTCGCGGGTGGTGGCGCTGGAGAAGCCCACCGATGCCGAGCGCGGTCAGTGGTACTTCCAGCGCTACGTGCAGCATCTGCCCACCGCCGGCGAGATCGTCCTGTTCGACCGCTCCTGGTACAACCGCTCGGGCGTCGAGCGCGTCATGGGGTTCTGCAGCGACGACGAGTACCGCGAGTTCATGCGGCAGGCGCCGGAGTTCGAGCGCCAGCTGGTGCGCAGCGGCACCCACCTCATCAAGTTCTGGTTCTCGGTGAGCCGCGAGGAGCAGCAGCGCCGGTTCGCCGAGCGGCAGCGGCACCCGCTCAAGCAGTGGAAGCTGTCCCCCATCGACCTGGCGTCGCTGGACAAGTGGGACGCGTACACCGAGGCGAAGGAGGCCATGTTCCTCCACACCGACACCGCCGACGCGCCGTGGGTGGTCATCAAGTCGGACTGCAAGAAGCGGGCCCGGCTGAACGCCCTGCGGTACGTGCTGCACTGCCTGCCGTACACCGACAAGGACCTGGACCGCATCGGGCCCCTGGATCCGCTCCTGGTGGGACGCGCCAACGTCGTCCACGAGGACGGCGACCCGACGGCGGACGCCCTCATCTAGGCCGCCCACGTCCCGGGCGGCCCCGCCGCCCGGACGTTGCGCCGCGGTGACCATCCGGTGACATCGTGGGGCATCGCCCCATCGGGCACGGCGGGCGGCATAGCCTCCCGCCCCGGAGTGACCGGTCTCCCCCAGCCCCGGTGGTTCCCCGCCCGGACCCGCGTGATCCGGATGGTCGCGCTCGCCCTCGGGGCGGTCGTCCTGGGGGCCCTGCTGCTGGAGCGCCTCGACTGGGCGCGGCTGGCCGACACCGTCCGAGCCGGCGAGTGGCGGCTCCTGCTGCTCGCCATGGTGCTCAACGGTCTGTCGGCGGCCTCCAAGGCCGTCGCCTGGCAGGGGCTGGTGAACGGGCTCCCGGGCGCCCGGAGCCGG
This sequence comes from Actinobacteria bacterium Ga0077560, assembly GCA_001464275.1. Classification (GTDB taxonomy): domain Bacteria; phylum Actinomycetota; class Thermoleophilia; order Miltoncostaeales; family Miltoncostaeaceae. The sequence goes on from LNFL01000097.1 coordinate 2,396, forward strand.
TCGCGCCCGTGGGATCTCGTGCCCTCCCTGTTCGCCGGCGCGCTGGTGAACGCCGCGGGGGTGGCGCGTGCCGGAGATGCCGCCAAGGTCGTCCTCGCGCAGCGCCGCCTGCGTGCCCGGCGCGCCGAGGTGAGCCTGGGACAGCTCGCCGGCTCGGTGGCGGCGGAGCACGTCGTCTCCACGGCGGCGTTCGGGGTGTTCGTGGCGGCGGCCGGCCTCGCGGGCGGGCTGCACCCCGGTGGGGTCCTGCTGACGGCGGGAATCGGCGCCGGGGCCGTTGGGGTGGTCGTCGCCACCGGACGACGGCCACCCGGGATCCTCCCCCCGGTGGAATCCCCGTCGCGCCGCATGCGGGCGCGACGCGCCATCCACGCGGTGTGGTCCGGGCTGCACGAGGCGCACCGCGGCTGCCTGGGCGCGAACGCGTCCACCGTGTGGACCGCGGGGGTCGCGCAGTGGGTCTTCACCGCGGGCGCCATCGCGTGCTGCCTGGCGGCCTTCGGCCTGCCGTTCTCCGCCGGCCCCACGCTGGCCGTGCTCACGGGGCTCACCCTCGCGCACGCGCTGCCGGTGACCCCCGGCGGCATCGGCATCAATCAGGCGGGGGCGATGCTGCCGCTCACGGCGCTGTACGGCGTGGCGCCCGAGCCCGCGCTCGCGGCGGTGGTGGGGATCGGCGCGACCGAGACGGCGGTGAGCCTGCTCGCCGGTGGGCCCTGCCTGCTGTGGGAGGCGCGCCGGCGGCGGCGGCACCCCGCCGTCGCCGCCCCCGTGCGGGAGCCGGACCCACCGGGGGATCCGGTGCCCGAGCTCGCGGCCGCGACGACGGGGAGCTGAGGCCGGCCCGGCCGCCGGCATCCACCGGAGCGGGCATGATGCGGCCGTGACCACCGACGCGCCCACCTGCCCGCGGCACCCCGGCGTGGAGACGCTGCTGTCCTGCACGCGGTGCGGGACGCCCGCCTGCCCGGACTGCCTGGTCGCCGGGGCGGTGGGCAGCCAGTGCGTGGACTGCCTGCGCGGGCAGCGCCGCGAGAACACCCTCGCCGTGCGCAGCCATGCGCGGCTGTTCCGGCCCGGGGCCGTGTTCTACCTGCTGGTCGCCGGTTTCGCCGGGGCCTGCGTGTGGAGCGCCGCCACCCCCGTCACGGCCGTCGCGCTGGGCCCCGCCGACCGGGCGGGGCCGATCCTGGCGGTCATCCTCGGCTGGATCGTGTCGCTGTGCATCCACGAGTGGGCGCACGCCGCCGTCGCGCACCGCGGCGGCGACCACACCGTCGCCGACAAGGGGTACCTCACCCTCGACCCCCGCCGGTACGCCGACCCCATCTGGTCGGTGGCCATGCCCATCGCGTTCCTCATCCTGGGCGGCCTGGGCCTGCCGGGTGGGGCCGTGTGGATCGAGCAGCACCGGATCCGCTCCCGGGCGATGCGCAGCCTGGTCTCCCTCGCCGGCCCCGCCACCAACGTCGTCTTCGGGGTCGTGGTGCTGGGGCTGGTGCGCGCGGGGGTCTTCGAGGGGGCGCCCGCCCTGGAGGGCGCGATGGCGTTCCTCGGGCTGCTGGAGTTCGTCACCGCCATCCTCAACCTCATCCCGGTGCCAGGGCTGGACGGCTACGGCGCGATCGAGCCGTACCTGCCGGACGACCTGCGACGCATGCTGATGCCCGTCGCCCAGTTCGGGATCGTGGTGCTGTTCATCGTGTTCGTGTCCACCGACGCCGGCCTGTGGCTGTGGGACGCCGGGCGGACGGGCACCGACCTGATGGGCGTCGACGCCTTCACGGTGGACCTGGGGCTGCTGCTCTCGGAGCTGCGCCTCACCTGACGGGCCCCGGAACGACCTGGGGGCGCCTCGCGGCGCCCCCAGGTGTGCATCCGTGCTGCGTTCGGGCCCTACTCCCCCGACGGGGAATCCGGGTCGAAGTGGTACGTGCCGCCGTCGTCCCCGAGGGACGGGAGGACGAACGTGTCGTCGTCGTCCATCTCGGCGTACGGCTCCTCCAGGTCGAACTCCAGCAGCGCCGGGGCGCGCCGGGCGGGCTCGATCTCCAGGTCGCGGTACCGCCGGAGACCCGTGGCCGCCGGGATGAGCTTCCCGATGATCACGTTCTCCTTGAGGCCCCGCAGCTTGTCGGTCTTGCCCTCCAGGGCCGCGTCGGTGAGGACCTTCGTGGTCTCCTGGAACGAGGCCGCGGACAGGAACGACTCCGTGGCCAGCGACGCCTTGGTGATGCCCAGGATGAGCGGCTCGTAGCCGGCCTGTGCCTCCTCGACCTCGCGCTCCATGTCGGCGTCCGTGCCCGACCACTCCCCGGCCGCGCGGGCGGCCAGCAGCTGCTCGAACCGCTCGCGCGCCGCGCGGGCGTTCTCGCGGAAGAGCACCGGCTTGTCCACCAGCTGACCCGGCAGGAAGCTGGTGATGCCCGGGTCGTTCTCGATGCGCACCTTGCGCAGCATCTGCCGGACGATCACCTCGATGTGCTTGTCGTTGATGTCCACGCCCTGGGAGCGGTACACGTTCTGCACCTCCCGGACGAGGTACACCTCGGTCTTGGTCGACCGGTCGCGGCGCGTGCCCGGCGGCAGGTGGTGCCAGCCCGGGACGACCTCCATGCCCACCTCGAGGTGCGGCAGCGGACGGTCGGCGGGGAGCCGCAGAAGCCGCACCGAGGTGCCGGCCTCCGTCGCGACCTCCACCCGGAGCCAGCGCTCCGCGCGGTCCGTCACGTTCTTCTCCTCGGAGATCTTCGTGACGGTGCCGAGGACGCCCAGGGCCACGCCCGAGGTCGCCTCCAGGATGTCGGTCGGGAAGGCGGAGCCGATGGTGAGCAGCGTGCCCGCCGTGACCCAGTCGCCGTCGTTGACCTTGATCTGGGTGCGCTTCGGAACGGCGTGCGCGTGCTCGCGCACGGGCTCGCGGTTCGCGCCGGTGCCCGCGTCCTCCACCGGGATGTACTCCGGCTCCACGATGACCAGGGTGGCGGCGCCGGGCCGCGTCTCGTCGTCGATGATCCGGATCCACCCGTCGACCTTCGCCACCACGGCGAGGGCCTTGGGCTTGCGGGCCTCGAAGAGCTCCACGATGCGCGGGAGGCCGTGTGTGATGTCGGCCCCGGCGACACCGCCGGTGTGGAACGTCCGCATGGTGAGCTGCGTGCCGGGCTCGCCGATCGACTGCGCGGCGATGATGCCCACCGCGTCGCCGGGCTCGCACAGGCGGCCGGAGGCCGGGTTGCGGCCGTAGCAGCAGCTGCACACGCCGAAGTCGCTGCGGCACTTGAGCGGCGACCGGACGACGACCACCGCGTTGCGCGGCTTGCCGTCCTCGGTGCGGCACGCCGCCTCGATCTCCTGCGCCATGTCGTTCGTGATGAGCGTGGTGCCGGCGAGCTCCGGGTCGTCCTTCTCCGCGTCGGAGCGGAGGTCGATGATGACCTCGCCCGTCACGGCGTCGGTGACCGGGCCCTGCATCATGCGGCCGGCCAGGCTCATGTTGAGCTGCCCGTCGCGGAACACCGTGGCCTCGATGCCGTCGGTGCTGCCGCAGTCGTTCTCACGGATGATCATGTCCTGCGAGACGTCCACCAGGCGCCGGGTGAGGTACCCGGAGTCGGCGGTCTTCAGGGCGGTGTCCGCGAGGCCCTTTCGCGCGCCGTGGGTCGAGATGAAGTACTCGAGCACCGAGAGCCCTTCCATGAAGTTGCTCTTGATGGGGCGCTCGATCGTCTCGCCCTTCGGGTTGTTCATGAGGCCACGCATGCCGGCGAGCTGCCGGATCTGCTTGAAGGAGCCACGGGCCCCGGAGTTGGCCATCATGTAGATCGGGTTGAGGCGGAAGAGGTGGTCCTCCATCGCCTTCGCGACCTCGTCGGTGGCGCGGTCCCACAGGGAGACCACGGCCTCCTTGCGCTCCTCCACGCTCATCTCGCCGCGCGCGAAGTAGCCCTCGACCTCCTCGAGCTCCAGGTCGTACCTGGCGAGGATCTCGCCCTTGTTCGGCGGGATCACGATGTCGTTCTTGCTGACCGTGATGCCGGACTTGCTGGCGTAGCGGAAGCCGAGCGCCTTGAACGAGTCGAGCACCATCGAGACCGACGTGGGCCCGTAGAGGTTCACCATCTCCTCGATGAGGTCGGTGATCTCGCGCTTGGTGAACGTCTTGTTCGTGCGCGGGAACGGGCTCTCGGCGAGCACCTCGGCGGGCACGACGCTCGCCAGGTTGCTCTCGATCTCGTGGTTGAACACGATCCGGCCGGCGGTGCTGAACTCGCGGATGCCGTTGGTGCGGTCACGCAGCTGCACGACGTCCTGCAGGCCGAGGTGGCCCGCGTCGTAGGCCGCCAGGACCTCCTCGACGTCCCCGTACACCGGGACGTGCTTCGGCAGGCCCGCCCGCGTGAACGGGTCCTTGGTCCAGCCGTCGTTGTCCGGGTTCTTGCGGTCGTCGCCCTCGAAGCGCCCCTCAGTGCCCTTCGGGAGCTTCCACTGGCGGGAGGTCTCGTCGACCAGGTCCACCAGCTCGACCCCGCGGCCCTTGCCGTCGGAGCCCGTCTCGCGCACGTCCAGCGAGCGGCAGTAGGTGAGGTAGTAGAGCCCCAGCACCATGTCCTGGCTCGGCACGGCGATCGGCCGCCCGTGCGCCGGGGACAGGATGTTGTTGGCCGACAGCATCAGGATGCGGGCCTCGGCCTGCGCCTCCACCGACAGGGGGAGGTGCACGGCCATCTGGTCGCCGTCGAAGTCGGCGTTGAAGGCGGTGCAGACCAGCGGGTGGATCTGGATGGCCTTGCCCTCAACCAGCACCGGCTCGAAGGCCTGGATGCCGAGGCGGTGCAGCGTGGGCGCGCGGTTCAGCAGGACCGGGTGCTCGTTGATGACCTCCTCGAGCACGTCCCAGACCTCGGGCACCATGGCGTCCACGAGCTTCTTGGCCGCCTTGATGTTCATGACCTGCTTGCGCTCCACGAGCCGGCTCATGATGAACGGCTTGAAGAGCTCCAGCGCCATCAGCTTGGGCAGGCCGGCCCGCGTGA
>LNFL01000098.1 GCA_001464275.1 Actinobacteria bacterium Ga0077560
TCACGGTGGCACTCAACACCGGCGGCACCGTGGTGCTGAGCCTGCACCGCGGGGCGGTTCGCCTGGACGCCTGCTCCACCAAGGCGCCGGCCGGGCAGACCGTGTCCTGCAAGTTCCAGCTCAGCAAGGCCTACGACCCCGGCACCATCACCGTGAAGGCGGTGCTCACCACCGCCGACAAGAAGGTCTACCGGACGCAGTCCTCGGCCGGGCCGTCGAACTTCCGCAAGGTCACGGTGCGCCGCAGCGGCCGCCGGGTCTCGATGGTCATCACGCCGCAGCGCCCCGGCTCCGTCACGGTGGTCCTCACCGCCCGCGGCAGGGTCGTCGCCAAGTGCGCCGGCCGGGTCCTGCCGAACCGCTCGCTCAGCTGCAGCCGCACGCTGGGTGCCCGGGTGGGCTCGGCCAAGCTGAACGTGTCGGTGTCCTTCCGCGACAACCAGGGCCGCCTGGCCATCCGGGAGCTCACGAAGTAGCAACACGTTTCTCACAGGTCGGGCGTGTCGTCCTGAACCAATGGACGGTGCGCCCGGCCTCGGCACGACCCTAAAGTGGGTGCATGCCGAAACGTCGCCGAACTTCCCTGAGCCTGGTGGCCGCCGCCGCGGCCGCCGCCGTCACCGTCCCGATCCTGGCCCAGGCCGGACCGGGGAACCCCGCCGCACGCCTCCCCGACCTGGTGGTCAACGAGGAGTCGCTGCCCGCCAACCCGGTCTTCAACGTCTACGCCGGCCAGTTCGACAACACGAAGCTGCTGCTGCGGTTCGACGGGTTCGTGCACAACGTCGGCGACGGCCCGCTGGACCTGCAGGGCGACCCGCGCAAGGCGGCGGGCACCCCGGGCGCCGTGGAGCAGTACCTGTCCACGCAGCCCCCGACCAACCTCGCCGCCCGCATCAGCACGGCGGCGGCGCAACCCGGCAACTGGGTGCCGGTGACCGGCCACAAGGACCCCGTGGTCGTGTTCGACTCCTCGGACACGCACAACCACTGGCACGTGCAGAAGGCGGCCGAGTACTCGCTGTGGAACGAGGCGAAGACCGCGCAGGTGGTGCCCGGGCAGAAGGTGGGCTTCTGCCTCTACGACTCCCGCGGCGACAGCACGCCCAACGGCCCGTCCCCGGTCTACAGCGAGACCACGGGCGTGATCACCAACTTCTGCCAGCAGGGCAACCCCAACGCCCCCTTCCTGCGGGAGGGCGTGAGCGAGGGCTACATGGACGTGTACGACGCGACGCTGGACTTCCAGTGGATCGACGTCTCCAACATCCCGCCCGGGCGTTACTACCTGGCCGCCCGCATGGACCCGGACAACCACATCAAGGAGAAGGACGAGGACAACAAGTACGGCTTCTCCGCCGCGCCCGTCGTCGTCCCCGGCTTCCGCGCCTCAGCGGTGACCACCAGCACGGCGTTCCGCACAGCCAAGCCGATCGCGCTCACCAGCCAGCGCTTCAACCCGACGGTGCCGATCGGCCCGGACGGCGCGCCGCCCGGCTACGCGATTCCCGGCACCGTCCGCTACCGCGTCGAGTCCCTGCCCGCCAACGGCGTGCTCCGCAACGGGTCGGCGCCCGTGGTTGCCGGCACAACCCTCCCCGCGGGTGTCGCGCAGCTCACCTACACGCCGAACCCCAACTTCAGCGGCCAGGACACCTTCGCGTTCTCGGCGGTCAACTTCGTCGGCAGCTCGCCGAGCAAGTACCCGCTGCAGCCGGCGCAGGCGACGGCGGCGATCAACGTCGGTGGGTCCGGCATCACCGTCAACGTGTCGGGCATCCCGGGGCAGATGGTGGTGGGGACGCAGGCCCAGTTCACGGCCATCCCCAGCTCCGGTGGCGTCACCTGGACCGTGAACGGCGTCGCCGGGGGCAACCCCGCGGTCGGCACCGTCACCCCCACCGGGCTCTACACCGCGCCGGCGGCCGTGCCCGCGGGCGGCAAGGTCACCGTGCAGGCGCTCTCCACCGAGGACCTGGGAGCCCGCTCGGCGCCCGTCGACGTGGGCATCGTCGCCGAGGAGCGGCCGGTCCCGAAGCCCATCATCGGCGGCACGGTGAAGAAGCCGGGCGTCCTGGCGGTGGGCCGCAACGTCACCATCAGCGTGCTGGTGCCGAAGGCCGGCACCATCACCCTGTCGCTGCACAGGGGCGCAAAGCGCCTCGGCCAGTGCGTCACCAAGGTGACCGCGGGCCAGACCGCGACCTGCAAGCTGCAGATGTCCAAGCCCTTCGACCCCGGCACCCTGCGGGTGCGGTCGGTGTTCGTGAGCGGCGGCAGCGTCACCCGCGGCAGCGTCTCGGTCGGCGGCAGCAGCTTCAGCCGCGTCGCCGTGAAGCGCCGTGGCGGCAAGGTGACCTTCTCGGTCGCCCCGAAGCGTTCCGGGCTCGTGCGCGTCGTCGTCACCCGCAAGGGCCGCGTGGTCGCTCAGTGCTCCGCCCGCGTCCTGCCCGGGCGGGCCCTCACCTGCACCCGCTCGGTCGGCCGCGGCTCGCTGGGTCTGTCGGTGAGCCTCAAGGACCTCCAGGGCCGCCTGGTCGTCCGGGAGTCGCGCCTGTAGCACCGTCCCCCCGGAAGGGCGGCGGGCAATCGCCCGCCGCCCTCCACCGGGGCACCCGCGATGCCGATGAAGACGGCATGGCGTCCCTCCCGCGAGCCGCGCTGCTCACCGCCGCGTGCCTCGCGGCCGCGCTGCCCATCGCCGCCATCGGCGGGGCGACGGCCACGTACGACCTGCCCGACCTGGTGGGCGACGCGCCCGCGCGGCCCTACCTGCAGCGCTACACCGTGGACACCCATGGCATCGGCCAGGTGAACCGTCTGCTCATGCGCTTCGACGGCTACGTCCTGAACGACGGCGACGGCCCGCTCGACTTCCAGGGGAACCCCTCCGGCGGGACCGTCGTGCAGTACGTGCAGCCCACCGGGGGCGGCCCCCTCACCGCGTGGACCTACGGTGTGGGCGAGGCGCGGCCGGACTTCGTGTTCAGCACCGCCGACGGGCACAACCACTGGCACCTGCAGGCGGCCGTCGAGTACTCGCTGTGGGACCAGACGCGCAGCACCATCGTGAAGCCCGGGTCGAAGACCGGCTTCTGCCTCTACGACATCGACCGCATCACCACCCAGGGCCCGGCGTCCCCGGTCTATGACGGGACGCTGACCGGCGACTTCTGCCGGCGCGGCGATCCCGCCGCCACCAGCCTGCGCACCGGCGTCTCGGCCGGGTGGCGCGACGTCTACGACGCCGGCCTGGCGATGCAGTGGGTGGACGTGTCGGACGTCGCCCCGGGTCGCTACGTCCTGGCGGCCCGCCCGGACCCCGACGACGTGGTGCGCGAATCCGACGAGGGCAACAACGGCACGGTGTTCGCCGCGTCGGCGGTCACCGTGCCGGGGTACGTGGCCCAGCCGGTCACGGCCGCCACCCGCGCCGGGCGGACGGTGGCCGTGACCCTCGCCGCCGCCACGGTCTCCGACCCGGCCTTCGGCGTCCCCGGCGTCCGGCGCTACCGCATCCGCACCCTGCCGGCCGCGGGCGCGCTCACCGTGTCGGGCGCCCCGGTCGCGGCGGGGGACCTGCTGCCGGCCGGCGCCGAGTCCGTGCGCTACACCGCTCCCGCCGGGTTCGAGGGCGTCGCGACGTTCACGTACACGGCCGAGGACACGGCCAGCATGTTCCCCACCGACGGCGCCGGGACCCCCCAGGGCGGGGCCGTCCAGGCCACGGCGACCGTCACCGTGGGGCCCCCGGCGCCGCTCACCGTCGGCATCGCCGGCGCGCCCGCGACCATGGCCCCGGGCGCGTCCGCCCAGCTGCGCGCCGTCGTCGCCGGCGGCGACGCCGGCGTGGTGTGGTCGGTGCGCACCGCCTCCGGCTCCGCGGCCGGCGCCGGGACCATCACGCCGTCCGGCCGGTACGTCGCCCCTCCCGCGGCTCCCGCCGGCGGGGCCGTGATCATCACCGCCACCAGCGAGGAGCTGCCGTCCGCCGCCGCCCGGGTGCGGGTGAACGTCGGCCGCGCGCTGCCGGGTGGCCCGGCGCCGTCACCCGACGGCGAACTGCCGCCGGGCGCCCTGATCGGGATCCCCGGCATCCAGGTCGTTCGCGGCACCCACATCGCCACCGTGCGCGTCGCGGCACGCGGCAGGGTGGTCATCACGGCCGAGCGCGGCGGCCGCCGGCTGGCCGGCTGCGCAACCACGGTGCTGGCCGGTCAGTCCGTGTCGTGCCGCATGCGCATCCCCGCGGTCGCGGGTGTCCGCGTCGTCGCCCGCCTGCGGGCGTCCGGCGGACAGCGCCGCACGACCGCCGTCGCGCTCGAGCCGCTGCTGAGCGGCCTGGGCGAGCTACGCGCGCGGCGTGAGCGCGGACGCGTGGTGGTCGGCGTCACCGCCCTGCGCGCCGGGGTGGTGGAGATCGCCGTCCGCGACGGGCGGGCGGTGGTGGCACGGTGTCGCGCCCGCGTCGCCGCGGGGGACGCCATGACGTGCCGGCGGGCGATCCCGCCGGGGCGGCCGGCCGGGGCCCTCACCATCACGGCCCGGCTGCGCGCCCCCGGGCTGACGGGAACACGCGGCCTGACCGTGTGAGGCGGCCCGTGGGCCGGCTAGTGCTCGTCGTCGTGCGGCTCCGCCATCGCCTTCTTCATGACGAAGACGGTGAGCCCGGCGAGGAAGACCCACACCGCGTACAGAAAACCGATGCCGACGATCACGAGTGCCTCCGGGGAAGTGGATCCGACCAACCGAATCTAGGCCCGTTCCATGGGCGGCGAATCCGTGCGTGCGCTGAGAGCGCGGTCGGGGGCAATGCGGACTCGGCACTGCGGAGAAACCCCCACGTCATGAGCATTTCGGCGCCGGGATCGGGGGCGGGCGTCTGGTAGCCTCCGGCGGCGCCGGGAGCCCCCCGGCGGGGACCCCAGAACCATTCCCGGCGAGGTGGGATGTCGGTCGAGGAGAAGCGCCAGCGGCTCCGCGAGCTGCGCGACGAGGCGCTGCACGCGGGCAGTGAGAAGGCGGTCGAGCGTCAGCACGCCCGCGGGAAGCTGACCGCGCGTGAGCGCATCGACCTGCTGCTGGATCCCGGCTCGTTCACCGAGCTCGACATGTTCACCCGGCACCGCGCCCACGGCTTCGGCCTGGAGGACAACCGCCCCTGGGGCGACGGCGTCGTGACCGGTCACGGCACGGTCGACGGCCGCCGGGTCTTCGTCTTCTCCCAGGACTTCACGGTGTTCGGCGGGAGCCTCGGCGAGGTGTTCGCCGAGAAGATCTGCAAGGTCATGGACCTCGCCGTGAAGATGGGCGCCCCGGTCATCGGCATCAACGACTCGGGCGGCGCCCGCATCCAGGAGGGCGTGGTCTCCCTGGGCGGCTACGCGGACATCTTCTACCGCAACGTCCGGGCCAGCGGCGTGGTGCCGCAGATCTCGGTGGTCATGGGCCCGTGCGCCGGCGGCGCCGTGTACAGCCCGGCGATCACCGACTTCATCTTCATGGTCCGCGAGACCAGCCACATGTTCATCACCGGGCCGGAGGTCATCAAGACCGTCACCGGCGAGGAGGTGAGCATGGAGGAGCTGGGCGGCGCCCAGAGCCACGCCACCAAGTCCGGCGTGGCCCACTTCGCCGCCGACTCCGAGCAGGACTGCCTGGAGATGGTGCGGGAGCTGCTCTCCTACATCCCGCAGAACAACCTGGAGATGCCGCCGCACGTCCCCACGGCCGATCCGCCGGACCGGATGGCGCCCGAGCTGGCGACGATCATCCCGGACCTGCCCACCAAGCCGTACGACGTGAAGAAGCTCATCGAGCTGGTCGTCGACGACGGGGACTTCTTCGAGGTCGCCCCGCTCTACGCCGACAACATCGTGGTGGGGTACGCCCGGTTGAACGGCCACTCGGTGGGGATCGTGGGCAACCAGCCGCGTGCGCTCGCCGGCGTGCTCGACATCAACGCGTCGATCAAGGCCGCCCGCTTCATCCGGTTCTGCGACGCCTTCAACATCCCGATCGTGAGCTTCGTGGACGTCCCCGGGTTCCTCCCCGGCACGGCGCAGGAGTACGGCGGGATCATCCTCCACGGCGCAAAGCTGCTGTACGCCTACGCCGAGGCGACCGTGCCGAAGCTCACCGTCATCACGCGCAAGGCCTACGGCGGCGCCTACGACGTCATGAGCAGCAAGCACCTGGGCGCCGACTTCAACGCCGCGTGGCCCACCGCGGAGGTCGCGGTGATGGGGCCCGACGGCGCGGTGAACATCATCTTCAAGAAGGAGATCGAGGCCGCCGCCGCCGCGGGCAACGACCCGGTCGAGCGCCGCGCGGAGCTGGTGGAGGAGTACAAGGAGCGCTTCGCCAACCCGTACATCGCGGCCGAGCGCGGCTACGTGGACGACGTGATCGAGCCGGAGGAGACCCGGCCCTGGCTCATCAAGGCGCTCGAGGCGTCGCTCACCAAGCGCGAGGCCGGACCGCAGCGCAAGCACGGGAACATCCCGCTGTGAGCATCGCGGTCGAGGGCGACGCGCCGCCGGAGGTGGTGGCCGCCATCGTCGCGGCCGTCGAGGCGGTCACCCGCACCGTCGTCGCCGCGCCCGCCGGCCCATCCGTCCCCGCGTGGCGTCGCGCCGGCCTGCTCGAGGGTGTCGCCCGCGCCCCGCTGCCCTCCGCGCTGCCCGCCTGGCGCGCGTCAGCGTCGTAGACCACTCCCAAGGAGCCGACGAACCGGTGTTCAGCAAGGTCCTGGTCGCAAACCGCGGTGAGATCGCCATCCGCATCTTCCGGACACTCCGGGAGATGGGCATCGCGTCGGTCGCCGTGTACAGCGAGGTCGACCGCGACGCGCTGTTCGTCGCCCACGCCGACGAGGCATACCTCATCGGCCCGGGGCCGGCGGCCGAGAGCTACCTGAAGATCGACACCGTCATCGACGTGGCCAAGCGGTCCGGCGCCGAGGCGATCCACCCGGGCTACGGGTTCCTGGCCGAGAACGCCACGTTCGCGACGGCGTGCGCCGAGGCGGGCATCACGTTCATCGGCCCGCCGCCGTCGGCCATCGACGCCATGGGCTCCAAGATCGGCGCCCGCGCCCTCATGCAGCAGGCCGGGGTCCCGATCGTCCCGGGCGTCACCGACGCGGTGCACACCGTCGAGGAGGCCCGCGGCATCGCCGAGGACATCGGCTACCCGATCGCCGTGAAGGCCGCCGCCGGCGGCGGCGGCAAGGGCTTCCGCGTCGCGCTCACCCCGGACGACCTGCAGGACGCCTTCGAGGGCGCGCGCCGCGAGGCCGAGAAGTTCTTCGCGGACACGGTGGTCTACCTGGAGCGGTACCTCCCCGAGCCGCGGCACGTGGAGATCCAGATCCTCGCCGACACCCACGGGGACTGCGTGTGGCTGGGCGAGCGGGACTGCTCGGTGCAGCGCCGGCACCAGAAGCTCGTGGAGGAGACCCCGAGCCCCATCGTCTCCGACGACCTGCGGCAGCGGATGGGCGAGGCGTCCGTGCGCGCCGCCAAGGCCGTGGGCTACGCGTCCGCCGGGACGCTGGAGTACCTGGTGTCCGGTGAGGAGTTCTTCTTCCTGGAGATGAACACGCGCATCCAGGTGGAGCACACCGTCACCGAGATGGTCACGGGCATGGACCTCATCCGCGAGATGGTGCGGATCGCCGCGGGCGAGCCGCTGGGCATCACCCAGGACGACGTGCGTCCCCGCGGCCACGCGTTCGAGTGCCGCATCAACGCCGAGGACGCCTCGAACCGCTTCCTGCCGGCCCCGGCCGAGATCACCGCGTACCGGGAGCCTTCCGGCCCCGGCGTGCGGGTGGACTCCGGGGTGCGCGCAGGGTCGGTGATCGCGGAGATCTACGACCCGATGGTCGCCAAGCTCATCGTCTGGGACACCGACCGCGAGACGGCGCGCCGCCGCATGCTGCGGGCCCTGGGCGAGTACGTGGTGGAGGGCCCCGCCACGCTCATCCCGTTCCACCGCTGGCTGCTGGAGCTGCCCGAGTTCATCGCGGGCGGCGCCTGCCACGGCGAGCTGGCCAAGCTGGCCGACGCCGCCACGCCGATCCCGCCCGCGGCCTCGCCCGCCCCGGAGATCCCGGGCGACCCGGCGCCGGAGTCCGAGCCCGAGGTGGTGCGCACCCTCACCGCCGAGGTCGACGGCCGCCGGTTCAGCGTGCGCCTGTCGATCCCCGAGAGCCAGGCCGGAGGCGTCGCCGCCGCGGCCGGCCCGGTGCGCAAGAAGCGCGAGAAGTCCGGCGGCGGATCGCACCACGCCGGCGCCGCCCCCGAGGCGGTGGTCACCCCGATGCAGGGCACGGTCCTGCGGGTGCTGGTGAGCGAGGGCCAGGAGGTCGCCGCCGGCGACGTCCTGTGCATCGTCGAGGCCATGAAGATGGAGAACGAGGTGCTGGCGCACCAGCCCGGCACCGTGCACAAGCTGTCGGTCGCCGAGGGCGACGCGGTGCAGGCCGGCCAGGTGCTCGCGATCGTCTCGTAGGACCCGGGGCGTGCCCGGGTCCTACGGGATGCCGGGCACGAAGATGGTGCCGGTGCTGCGCCGCTCGTCGGTGTTCGCGTTGATGTCCCGCACGACCAGCCGCCAGCGGTAGCGGCCCGGCGACCAGCCGAGGTCCGCCGGGAACACCGAGAAGCTGTTGGTGCCCGGCTTGCTGCGCGACCGGATCTCCCGCCGGATCATGTGCCGCTCCTGCCCGGACAGGCGCAGGATCACGAAGGTGGTGCCCCGGTCGGTGTCGTCGCACCAGCGCACCCACCAGCGCAGCTCGTAGAGGTCCGGCGTGACGCCGGCGTCGATGATGACCGGCTTGTCGGCGTTCCCGTTGAAGGAGCTGGGGCAGACGTCGCCCTCGGTGGTGCTCGTGCGTGTCGCGTCCGTGGTGGTTCCGCCGCCCTGACCGCGTCCCTGCTGGCCGCTGGCGGCGCTGCGGTCGTCGCCACCACCGCCGCCGGCGGTGAGCGCCAGCACCACGACGGCGCCGGCGACGGCGAGGACGCCGAGCAGCACCATCCGCGCGGTCGAGTCGGGCCGGCCCGAGACCAGCACGCCCATGCCCTCCAGCGGCACCGGCCCGGTCCCCATGAGCTCGTCGGTGTCGATCACGTCCGCGCTGGCGAGCCGCGCCACGCGATCGTCGGCGGTGGGCGGGATGAACTCGCGCACGAACCGCGGCGGCGGCACGAGCAGCAGCGCGGAGGCCAGGAGCCATCCCCGCCCACGCGGCGGGTGGCGGTCGATCGAACGGATCGCCTCCTCCACGGCGAAGCGCTGCCCGGTGCGCTCCAGGGCCTCGTCGTCGGCGATCGTCTCGCGGGCGTGGATCACGATCACCAGCGCCGCGAGCGCGATGGCCAGCCCCAGCACCCCCAGCACGATGCCGCCGAGGCTCGGCAGCCGTGCGATCAGGGCCACGAGCCCGAGCGGAGCGAGCACCCAGGCGAAGGCGTCCACCGCCGCGTACGGCTGGCGCATGCGCGAGAGCTCCCGCGTGATCATGGCCATCTGCGCGTCGTGCCCGAGGTCGCTGAGCATCCCGGTGGAGACCACCAGGCGCGACCGCAGCGGCCAGCCGGCCGCCACGGCCACGGGGGCGTCGGTGTTGGTGAGCAGGATGCGCGGTTCCGCGATGCGCTCGCGCACCTGGCACATCTGCCGGACGAGCCGGTAGAGCTCGGGCTCCTCGGTCTCCGGGAGGTCGCGGGCGCCGATGAGCCGGGGGCCGATGACGGCGCGCACGAAGGGCGCGGCGACGAGCCCGATCAGGATGGGCACGCCCAGCCAGACGGAGCGGCTCCAGGCGAGGGAGACCAGGACGATCGATGCGAGGACTGCGAGTCCGGCGCCGGCGAGCAGGCGCGGATCGGATGAGGTGGGGCGGGGGGCCGGTTCGGTCATGTCCGTGGAGAGTTCGACGGACCTGCGGAAAGACCCTCCTGCCGCTAGGCGGCCTGCATGCCCTCGAGCTCGCGGTCGGTGGCGAGCCGGCGCAGGGCGCGGATCTCGGCCCGGCGCACCGCGTCGGGGGACAGGCCCAGCTGCCGTCCCACCTCGGCTCCGGAGGTGGGCTGGTGACCGGCCAGGCCGTACCGCATCTGGAGAATGTCGCGTTCCCGTTCCGGGATGCGCTGCAGGGCGCGTTCCAGTGCGAGGTCGCGCAGGCCGCTCTGCACCTGCTCGTCGGGACCGGGGGCCGGCTCCTCGGGCTCCAGCAGGTCGCCGAGCGTGCCGTCGCCGTCCTCTCCCACCGGCCGGTCCAGGCTGGTGACCACCCGTGCGCTGGAGCGCACCTGGGCCACCCACTCCACGGTCATCTCGGCGTGCTCGGCGACCTCGGCGTCGGTGGGCCGCCGGCCGAGCCGGGTCTCGAGCTCCACCTCGGCCTGGGTGACGCGCCGCTCGCGCTCGACGACGTGCACGGGCAGCCGGATGGTGCGGGCCTTGTCGGCGAGCCCGCGCTGCACGGCCTGCCGGATCCACCACGTCGCGTAGGTCGAGAACTTGAGGCCGCGCCGCCAGTCGAACCGCTCCACCGCGCGGATGAGCCCCAGGATGCCCTCCTGGATGAGGTCCAGCAGGGGGAGCCCCTGCCCCTGGAACCGCCGGGCGATCGACACCACGAGCCGGAGGTTGGCGTTCACCATGCGGTCGCGGGCCGCCGGGTCGCCCTGCTCGATCCGTCGCGCGAGCGCGATCTCGTCCTCGGCCGTCAGGAGGGGGTAGCTGCGGATCTCGCGCAGGAACAGCGCGAGCGCATCGTCGGTGTCGGAGCTCCGGTCAATCACGTTGGTAGACATCGCTCAAACCCTCCGTCCGGGGCCGGTCGACCGCATCCGGGGTGACCCCGAGGGGTGATCGGCACCTTGACCACACACGACGCGCGGGGCACCCACAGCGGGCCCCCCGAGCATGGGGTGGACGGCGCCCCCAGGGACGCCGTCCATCGACCGGCCTCAGGTCCCCGCCGTCACCGCGGGCCGCACCAGGTGGACCGCGCAGGGCGCGTGGTAGGCCACGTAGCCGGCGAACGAGCCCAGCAGGGCCCGGTCGAACAGGCCGCGGTGGGAGGCCGCGACGATGAGGTCGGCCTGGTGGTGGGCCGCCCACTCGCACACGGCGATCCCGGCGTGGCCCTCCAGGAGGGCCGTCTGGACGCCCGCCTCCGAGCCCGCGGCGGTGAGCGTCGCGCGGACCTGCTCGGCCCGCTCAGCGAGCCACGCCTCGGCGTCGGCGTACACCGCGGACATGTCGGGCGCGGGCAGCGCCAGCACGGCCACGGGCGGTGGAACCACGTGGAGGAGCGTGAGGGTGCCCTCCCGTGCCTCCACCAGACGCGTTCCCGCCTCGATGACGGCGTCACTGGCGGAGGATCCCTCGACGCAGCAGGCGACGTGCCGGTATCCGGGTCCCATGGTGACGTCCTTTCCGGTGGGGGCCGTACTCGGAGGTTCCCACCGGGGAGGGGCGCCACGCATCGGTGGATCCCCAGCGTGCGATGCGGCCCGGCACGGACGGGCGTCCGGGGCCGTCCCGCGGGCCGTGAGGCCCGGCGGGACGCCCTGGAACGGGTGCTACTTGCCGAGCGCCTGACGCACGAGGTCGGCGACCTCGGTCGGGCTCTCGCCCACGCGCACGCCACGGGCCTCGAGGGCCTCCTTCTTGGCGGCGGCGGTCCCGGACGAACCGGTGATGATCGCGCCGGCGTGACCCATCTGCTTGCCGGGCGGGGCCTGGAAGCCGGCGATGTAGCCCACCACGGGGGTGGACATGTTCGCGGCGATGAAGTCCGCGGCCTTCTCCTCCTCGCTGCCGCCGATCTCGCCCACCATGACCACCAGATCGGTCTCGGGGTCGGCATCGAAGCGCGACAGGATGTCGATGAAGGAGCTGCCGATGACCGGGTCGCCACCGATGCCGACGACGGTGCTCTGGCCGATCCCGAGGAGCGCCAGCTCCTTGGAGATCTGGTACGTGAGCGTGCCGGAGCGGCTCACGAGGCCGACGCGGCCGGGCTGGAACACCTGGGTGGGCATGATGCCCACGGAGGCGACGCCCGGGGTGATGACGCCGGGGCAGTTCGGGCCGATGAGCGTCTTCCCGGTGGACTTCATGTGCGTGTAGACCCGCAGCATGTCGTGCGCCGGGATGCCCTCGGTGATCGCCACCACGGTGTCCACCGGGCTGGCGAGCGCCTCGAGGATGGCGTCCGCCGCGAACCGCGGCGGCACGAACACCATCGCGGTGTTGGCCCCGGTGGCCTCCGCGGCGTCGTCGACGCTGTTGAAGACCGGGATGCCCTCGACGTTCTGCCGGCGACCACCTGGGTCCCGTAGGCCAGGTTGCGGGTTGCGTGGAACGCACCCTCACGGCCGGTGATGCCCTGGACGACCAGCTTGGTCGTCGCGTCCACGAGGATGCTCATGCCTGCCCCTTCGCGAGTTCCACAGCCTTGGCCGCCGCGGAGAGCATGGTGCTCTCGACGACCACGTTCGACGGGGCGCGGTCACGGATGATCGCGCGGCCCTCGTCCTCGTTGGTGCCGTCGAGCCGCACCACGATCGGGAGGGTCGCCCCCAGCTTGTCGAGCGCGGTGAGCAGGCCCTCGGCCACCTCGTCGCAGCGGGTGATGCCGCCGAAGATGTTGATCAGCAGCGCCTTCACCTTGTCGTCGCTCAGCAGGACCTCGAGGGCGGTGACGACCTCGTCGGCCTTGGACCCGCCGCCCGCGTCCAGGAAGTTCGCGGGACGGCCGCCGGCGAGGGCGACCACGTCCAGGGTGCTCATGACCAGGCCGGCACCGTTGCCGAGGATGCCGACGTCGCCGTCGAGCTTCACGTAGGTGACGCCACGCTCGTGGGCCATCCGCTCCTGCGGGTCGTCCGGGAGGATGTCGCCGACGTCGGCGAGCTCGGTCCGGCGGTACAGGGCGTTGTTGTCGATGGTCACCTTCGCGTCGAGCGCGATCACCCGGTCGTCCTCGGTGAGGACCAGCGGGTTGATCTCCACGAGCATCGCGTCGAGCGACACGAACGCGTCGTAGAGGGTGTGGAGGATGGCCATCGTGCCCTTCATGGCCTCGGCGTCGATGCCGGCGTGATAGACGAGCCACCGCGCGTCATGGGCCTGGAAGCCGATGAGCGGGTCGATGTGGCGACGGACCAGGGCGCCCGGCTGCGAGACGGCGACCTCTTCGATGTCCATGCCGCCCACCGCGGAGAGCATCACGAGCGGCTTGCGCTCGGCGCGGTCGAACGTGACCGACGCGTAGTACTCCTTCTTGATCGCGGACGCGGCCTCGATCCAGACGCTCTTCACGACGTGCCCGCGGATGTCCATCCCCAGGATGGCCTTGGCGTGCTCGTACGCCTCGTCGGGGTTCTCGGCGAGCTTGATGCCGCCGGCCTTGCCCCGGCCGCCGATCTGCACCTGCGCCTTGACCACGACCTTGCCGCCGATCGCCGCGGCGGCCTCACGGGCCTGCTCCGGCGTCTCGGCGACCTGGCCCTGCGGGATCTCGATCCCGCGGCTCGCGAGCAGGCGCTTTCCCTGATACTCAAGTAGGTCCACATGGCTCCTTGTCGCCGCATGAGGGGGCCTGCTGAGCGCGTCTTGGCGAGCTCGCGGCCACCGGGCATCCTATCCCGCCTCCGCAGCCTGCGACGCGGGGGCTTCCATCCTATCGACGGCGATGTCCTCGACTTTCGTCGGTTCCCGAGAGGGCCGTCCATCACCAGACTCCTCGCGGGCACATGTTCACCAGCGCGATCTCCCATGACCACGCCACCCCGGTGGTGGCGGTGGCGACCACAGGCATGAGCGGCGTCCGGCGACGGTTCGGGACGCTCACGAGCGCGTGGCGTGACGTCGGGCCCGCGGGTCTCGCGATGGCGCTGGCCGGTCACCTCCCGCGCCCCGTGGGGCACATGGAGTGGTACTCCGTGCAGGAGGTCCCGGTGGGGCCGAAGCACGTCACCGAGCCGTGGCCACACGCGTGGGCGGCCGGCGAGGACGACCTGGAGGCGCTCATCGCGGTGGGGCATGCGCCGGAGGACGAGCTGCGCAGGCGGCTCGCGCGCCGGGACGAGGTGTTCATCGCCTGCGACGAGAACGGCCGCGGCATCGGCTACATGTGGTACCGGGCGGGGAACTGGCGCGAGGACGACGTGGAGTTCGTGCTGGGTCCCGACGAGCGGTGGGGATACGACCTCTACGTGCACCCCGACTGGCGCGGGCACCGCGTCGCCTCGCGGCTGGTGGCCGTGGCGCTGGTCGGGCTCCACGCGCGGGGCGTGAGCCGGGTGATCTCGGTCATCGACTACCTCAACGTGTCCTCGCGCCGCTCCGCCCGCCACTACGGATCCCGGGGCGTCACCTCGATCTTCACGCTCGCCACCCCCTGGGCCGGGCTCATCCGCGAGCGCCCGGTGGGCGTGGCCCGGGGCTCGTGGAGCGCCTACCGGCGTCCGGCCGGCGTGGTCCGCCGCGCCCCGTCGCGCACCCGTGAGGCCCGGTGACGGTGACCACCCGAACGTCGGGGCCTCCCGCCGAGGAGACCCCCACCGCCCGTCTGCGCACCGCCGTGGAGCCGCACACCCCGGAGCTGGAGCTCGAGTGGGACGCCCTGGCCGCGCGCATCGACGCGCCGCCGTTCCTGCGGCCCGGGTACGTGCGGGTGCGCAACGCCGCGTTCGACGAGCGCGCCGGCTTCCAGGTGGTCACGGTGCGGCGGGGCGGGGCGCTGCACGGGGCCCTGCCGGTCACCGACGGCCCGCACGGCTTCGGGCCGCCCAGCAACTACGAGACGCCCATCGAGGGCATCGTCGCCGACGACCCGATGGCGATGTCAGAGGTCGCCCGCGCGCTGATGGAGATGCGCGTCCCGCGCGTGGCGTTCACGTACCTCATCGCCGGCGGCCCCTCGCTGGCGGTCATCGAGGCCGCGTGCTCGTGCACCGGGCGGCGCTCGTACGCCAGGACGACGATCCGCGTGCCGGTGGTCGACACCACGGGCACCTGGGACGCCTACTGGGCCACCCGCTCGCGCAACCTGCGGCACAACGTCGAGCGCTGCTGGCGGCGGGCCGCCGAGACCGGGGCGCTGAGCTTCGACGTGCACGACACGTTCGAGGACGGGTCGCTGGACGCCCTGCTGGACGAGGGGTTCGCCGTCGAGGCGTCGGGCTGGAAGGGCGAGGAGGGCACCGCCATCCTCGCCGACCCCAGGACGCGCGAGTACTACAGCGGGCTCGCGGCCTGGGCCGCCAAGGAGGGCTGGCTGCGGCTGTCGTTCATCCGGCTGGACGGCACCGCCATCGCCTTCTGCTTCGGCATCGAGGCGTTCGGCGTCCACTACGCGCTCAAGGTGGGCTACGAGGACCGCATGAAGAAGCTCTCCCCGGGGATGCTGCTCATGCGCGGCCTCATCCACCGCTCGTTCGCGACCGGCCTGCGGTGCTTCGACTTCGCCGGGCACGAGGCGGCCTGGAAGACCGCCTGGGCCACACGCATCGACGAGTACCAGGGGGTTCTGGCCTTCGCGCCCACCGCGGCGGGGCGCGCCGCCCATGCGCGATACCGTGCCCGCAGGTGGCTCGCCGACGGCCCGCTGCGCCCCGCGCTGCAGCGGTTGCGCGATCCCGCCGGTGGCGGCGCCCGCCGCGAGGCGCCACCCGCGACGTCCCCGTCTCCATCCGCTCCCGCGCCCGCGGTTGCGGCGACCGGCCTCGATGCTGAGGCTCCCACGACGCAAGTAGAGTCCTCCGGATGAGCACCTCTTTCGACCCCACCAACGCCTCCTCCGGCCGCGCGTCCGCGCGTGGCTGGGTCCGCGAGGCCGAGCACCGCGGCGGCCTGAGCCGATACATCCAGGTCACCAAGGACCACTGGCGCCTCATGCTGATCCTCCTCGGCCTGGTGGTCGGGGCGGCGCTGCTGGCGGTCACCGTGTCCGCCAAGGACTACAAGGCGGAGGCGCTGCTGAGCGTGTCGCCGGTGTCCACCGGCGACGACCGGTTCGAGGGCATCAACGTCATCCGTGAGACCAGCGTCCCCGGCCGTGACGTGGAGACGCTCGCCCGCCTGGTGAAGACCATCCCCGTGGCGCGCGCGGCCGCCGCCACCGAGGGCGTGGGCGGCAACCCGCAGGCGCTGCTGTCTCGCGTCGAGGTCTCGCCGATCGGCGGCAGCTTCCTGGTGTCGGTGACGGCGACCGCGCCGACCGGTGAGGAGGCCGCCGCGCTGGCGAACGCCTTCGCGCAGGGCACCATCGCGGTGCGCTCCGCCGCGTTCCGCGAGCAGGTGGAGAGCCGGATCGAGTCGGTGAACGCCCAGCTGGCGTCCGACGTGCTGGGTGAGGGCACCCGGGCGGAGCTGAACACCAAGCTGTCGCAGCTCCAGGCGCTCCGCGCCGCCGACGACCCGTCGCTGCAGCTCGAGACCCTGGCGACGGTGCCGGACTCCCCCGACAGCCCGCCGCTGCTGTTCGTGCTGGCCATCGCCATCGTGGTGGGCGGCATCATGGCGTTCGGTGGCGCGGTCGCCGCCGACACCGCCAGCAGCCGGGTCCGCACGGAGGGCCAGCTCTCGGAGCGGTTCAACCTGGCGGTGCTCGCCCGTGTCCCCAAGCCGGCCGCCGGCGCCGCCGCGGTGGCCGACGCCTACCGCGACCTGGCCCAGGCCATCGCGGTGTCCCGGAAGGACCCCGACGCGCCGCGCTCGCTGCTGTTCACCAGCGCCGGCGACAACGAGGGCTGCACCGCGGCCGCGGTGGAGGCGGCCCGCACGCTCGCCGACGCCGGGCAGCGCGTGCTGCTGGTGGACGCCGACCTGCGCCAGCCCACCATCGCCCGTGGCTTCGGCCTGATGCCGCGCACCGGCACGGGGTCGGTGCTGCTGGGCGAGGTGCCGCTGGAGCGCGCCATCGAGAACGTGCCCGGCTTCCGCGGCACGCTCGAGGTGGTGGGCGGTGACGACCCCGAGTCGGCCGCCGCCGCCGTGTCGCTGTCGCCCGCCCAGGTGACGCGCCTGGTGAAGGCCGCGCGGGACCGAGCGGACTTCGTGATCTTCGACGGCGCCCCTCTGGGCACCGTGGCCGACGCCGCGCCCGTCGCCAACGCGGTCGACGATGTGGTCATCGTGGTGCGCCGTGGTGAGACCGAGCTGTCGCGCCTGAACCGCCTCACCGAGGTGCTCACCCGCTTCGACGTCACGCCGAGCGGCCTGTGCCTGGTGGACTGGTCGCAGCACGCCAGCGACCGCGCCGCGGGTGGCTCGCTGCACCGCGGCGACAAGGGCGAGGGCGAGGGCCGCCCGGCCCGTCCCGCGCGCACTCGCGAGCGCGCGCCCCGTCCGCGCACCGATGACCGCCCCGCGCGCCGTCGCGCCGCCGAGCCCGCCGTCGAGGTGGCGTCGGCCCGTCGCGGCGAGGAGGCCGCGAGCGCCCTCGCGGAGGAGCGCGCCGCCGCGCCCGCCGTGACGCGTCCGGAGGCCGAACGGCCCCGGGTCCCCGAACCGCGCCCCTCGCTGCGCGAGCTGCGTCAGCGCCAGGAGGCCACCCGCGCGGACGCGCCCGCGCCGCCGCCGGTGGCCGCCGCGCCCGCGGACACCGTTCGCGTGGAGCTGCCGACGGCCGCTCGCCCCGAGGTGAGCGGTCCGGTGACCGAGGAGCGCATCGCTCCGGAGCCGGTTGCCGTCGTCGAGCCGGAGCCTGTGGTTCAGACGCCCGAGCCGGAGCCGGTTGCCGTGGAGCCGGAACCCGTGGTGGAGGCGCCCGAGCCGGAGCCGGTTGCCGTGGCGGAGCCGGAGCCCGCGGTGGAGCCGGAGCCGGTTGCGGTGGTGGAGCCGGAGCCCGTGGTGGAGGCGCCGGAGCCGGAGCCCGTGGTGGAGGTGCCCGAGCCGGAGCCGGTTGCCGTGGTGGAGCCGGATCCCGAGCCCGTCGTCGAGACCCCGGAGCCCGAGGCCGTCGCCGAGCCGGAGGTCCTGACCGCCGAGGAGCGTCCGTCCGACGAGGAGTCCGAGCCCGACGCCGGCGAGTCCGTGACCGACGCCGACGAGGCCGAGGCGTCGTCGAGCGCCGGCAACGGCCGCCCCACCCGTGGCCGCGCGCCGGCCTCCCGGACCCAGCGCAACCCCCGGCGGCGCAACCCGCCGCGGGGTCGGTAGCGCCCGCGCGCATGGCTCACGCGGCGCCCCGGGGGCACTGACCGCATGTCCGGGGACGGGAACGCCCCCGTCGCCGTCGCCGAGGCCGGCCCCCCGCAGGGGGGCCGCTCCAGCGGCGTCGCGTACCAGACCGCCCTGATCCTGGGTGCGCGGGTCGTGGGCGCCGTGTCCACGGCGGTCATCACGATCGCCCTCGCGCGCCTGCTCGGCGTGTCCGGGTACGGCAACTACGCGCTCGCGCTCACGATCGCGACGCTCGTGGGCATGTTCGCCTCGCTCGGCGTCGACTCCGCGACGTCCCGATGGGTCGCCGAGGGCTTCAACCGGGGCGAGGCCGTCTGGCGCGCCGTGCGGGTGGGGCTGCGGATCCGCACGATCCTGGCGTCGGTCACCTTCGGGCTGCTGTTCCTCCTGGCCGGACCGGTGGCGACGCTCTTCGGTGAACCCGGGCTCGCCGACGCGGTGCGCGCGGCCACCATCGCCCTGTTCTTCAGCGCCGGGTTCTCCTGGGTCAGCGGCGTCTACGAGGGCCTGCGCGGCGGCGTGATGCTCGCGGTCGTCTCGCTGGTCAAGGCCGTCGTGGAGTTCGCGATCGTCGTGGGCCTGCTGGTCGCAGGGTTCGGCGTCGTCGCCGCGCTGCTCGGCAACGCCGCGTCGTACGCCGCCGCCGTGGGTGTCGGCATCTGGGTGATGCGCCGGCATCTGCGCCGGGGCGACGAGAGCTCCCAGGAGGTCACCGGCCAGGAGATCCTGCGCTACGGCATGCACATCTGGCTGGCCGGGGTCGCCTGGCTGCTGTTCGAGCGCGTCGACCTCGTGCTGCTGGGCGCCTTCATCGACACCACCGCCGTCGGCCTGTACGACGCCCCGTGGCGCGTCGCGACGATCCTGGGCCTGCTCGGCCTCAGCCTCGCCTCCGCGGTGACCCCGAGGCTGGCCGCCGCCGACGCCGACGACGCGGCGCGCCTGCTCACCAAGGCGCTGCGCGTCGGCCTGGTGTTCTACATCGTCTTCGGCGTGATCATCGCGTTCGCCGCGCGGGACATCGTGATCCTCCTGCTGGGCCAGGAGTTCGCCCGCAGCGCCGACGTGCTGCGCATGCTGACGCCCTACATCGTGCTGATCGGCTTCGCGCCGATCGTCTCCCGCGCGCTGGACTACCTGGGCGGCGTCGAGATCCGGAAGTGGATCGCCCTCGCGGCGTTCCTGGTGAACCTGGTGCTCGACCTCATCCTCATCCCCACCGTGGGGCTGCTGGGTCCGGCGATCGGCACCGGCGTGGCGATCTTCGTGTTCGTGGCCGGCCACTACGTGGTGGTCGCGCGCAGCGTGCCGCTCGACCACCGGCGGATCATGGCGACCTTCCTGCGCGCGCTGCTGTCGGCCGCGGCGGGCGGCGCCTTCTACTGGGCCCTGCTCGTGCTGGAGGTGCCCTCCCTGGTGCGCCTGCTCGTCGGCTTCCCGATGGCCGTGGGCGTCGCGATCGTGATGCTCATCGGCGTGGGCGAGGTGCGCGACGAGCCGGGGATCCCCCCGGCGGTCGCGGAGCGCCTGCGCGCCATCGACGACTGGTTCGCCCGCCACCTCGACGGCATCACGCCACGGGACCTGGCGCTGATGGTGCCCATCTCGGGCGTCGCCCTGGTGGCCGGCCTGGCCGTCGGCAGGTCCCCGCTCATCGCGATCGGCGCGCTGGTCGCGCTCGGGGTGATGGCGCTCCTGCTGTCGGACCTCACCGTGGGCGTCGTCGCCTTCGTGCTCATCCAGCCGCTGGCGCTCATCATCCCGGCCGGTGAGTCGCTGGTCGCCAAGGGCGCGGGCGTGATGCTCATGCTCACCTGGGTCGTGGCGCTGCGGTACCGCAGCTCGCGCACGCGGTACCTCGGCTTCGTCGCCAGCAACCCGCAGGTCACGTTCATCATCGTGGCGTTCATCGGCTGGCTGCTCGCGTCGATGCTCTGGACGATCAACGTCGCCGCGTCCACCGACGCCATCCAGCGGTACGTCCTGGGCTTCGTGCTGCTCGGGATCGTCTTCACCGCGACCTTCGACCGCCGGGCCGCGATCCGCATCGCGGGCGCCTTCTCACTGTCCGGGGGGCTGTCCACGCTGATCGGCCTGGCCATGAACCGGCGTGGTGACGAGGGCCGGTTCATCGGCACGTTCCTGGATGCCAACGAGTACGCGGCGTTCTGCGTGCCCGCGCTCCTCATCGCCATCGCGCTGGCGGCCACCGGGACCAACCCGCTGCGCCGGATCGCCTTCGGGGTGACCGCCGTGCTGTGCGCCGGGGGCATCGTCCTCTCCGGTTCGCGCGGCGGGATCATCGCCATCGCCGTCGCCCTGCTGGTGTGGGTGGTGTTCGGCGGGAGGTGGCGCATGCGCGTGCTGGCCGCAAGCGTCGCCGTGGTCTTCATCCTGGCGGGGTACATCCAGACGGCCGCCTCTCCGCAGACCCGTGAGCGCATCGAGACCATCACCCAGGGCCAGCAGTTCGGCACCAGCGCCGGAACGGGCCGGGCCGACATCTGGCAGGTGGGTCTGCGGGCGTACCGCGACCGGCCCGGGATCGGCACGGGCATCGGCACCTTCACCGACGCCACGCCCCGCTATCTCGCCCAGCCGGGCCTGGTGCGACGCGTCGACTTCTTCACCGAGACGCCCAAGGTGGCCCACAACATGTACCTCCACCTGCTGGTGGAGGTGGGCATCGTCGGCCTCGCCCTGTTCTCGTCCATCCTGCTCGCGTGCCTGGCGTCGCTCATCCGCGCCACGTGGCTGTTCCGCAGCATCGGGGACGTGCGCATGGAGTTGCTGTGCCGCACCACGCTGGCCGGCAGCGTGGGCCTGCTGGTCGCCGACTTCTTCATCTCCGGGCAGTACCAGCGCACGCTGTGGATCATCATGGGCCTCTGCCTGGGGCTGTACGGCGTCGCGCGGCGCCAGGCGGCCCAGGCGGCCACGCCCCGGTTCGCACCCGGACCGCTCGCCGAACCGCCCGCACGCACGCCGTCCGGCACCCGCTGACCCGGCCGCGCTGACACCCGCACCCGGGCCGGCATCCCCCATCCGGCGGGACGGCATCCCCCATCCGGGGACGAGCGCGTGAGACCTGGGCGCATTAAGCGCTGCGCCCGGTCATCCGATACCTGAAGCACGAGGGCCGACCGGGAAGGTGCCCCACCGGTTCCTGGTGCCCCAGGGCGGTGCTTTCCGATGACGGGCCCTCCGTTCTTCATGGAGGAAGATCGTCATGGACCGTGCCCGATCCGTCCGCGGCCGGCTGCCCAGATGGGTGCCCGGCTGGTGTCTCGCCGTCGGCGTGCTCGCGCCGCTCGCGCTCACCCAGTCCGCCGTCGCCGTGGACTGCACCAAGTACGCCGCCACCACCGGGAGCGACACCGCCGCCGGAACGTCGGCGGCCCCGTACCGCACCGCGCAGAAGCTCGCCGACAGCCTCACCGCAGGACAGGTGGGGTGCCTCTCCGGGGGCGGTGTCTTCGGCGGGGTGAAGGTCAACCGCAGCGGGATCACCCTGACCAGCACGCCGGGCGGCCCCCGCGCGACGCTGCTGGGCAAGACGTGGATCCCCGACGCCAGCAACGACGTGGTCATCGAGAACCTCATCATCAACGGCCGCACGTCGGGGTCGCGCGTGAACCCGGACGTGCAGGGCGACCGCGTGGTGTTCCGCAACAACGAGATCACCAACGACAACACCGCCATCTGCCTGCACATCGGTTCCAACATCGGCTACGGCGTGGCGTACGACGTGGTGGTGGAGGGGAACCGCATCCACAACTGCGGCCGTCTCCCCGCCACCGGCTTTGACCACGGCATCTACGTCAACAACGCCGAGCGCACGCGGATCGTGAACAACGCGATCTACGACAACTCCGACTACGGCGTGCACCTCTATCCTGGCGCGCGCAACAGCTACATCGCCAACAACGTGATCGACGGGAACGGCCGCGGCCTCACCTTCTCCGGCGAGGGCGGCCTGGTCTCCAGCGGAAACCTGGTGGAGAACAACATCATCAGCAACTCGCTGATCCGCCACAACGTCGAATCCTGGTGGGCCGCGGAGATCGGCGTGAACAACCGCGCCGACCGCAACTGCCTCTGGAACGGCCGGCTGGGCAACGTGGCGGCCCAGGTGGGGTTCACCGCCACCGCCAACATCGTCGCCGATCCGCTGTTCGCGAACCGCGCGGGCAAGGACTTCACCCTGCAGCTGGCCAGCCCGTGCGCGGGCAAGGGCCTCGTGGTGGCGGCTCCGCCGCCGCCGCCCTCGCTCCCGCCGGACCCCGACCCGACGCCGCCGCCGGACCCCACGCCGCCGCCGCCGGACCCCACCCCGCCGCCGGCTCCGGACCCGACGCCGCCGCCGCCGGACCCCACCCCGCCGCCGGCTCCGGACCCGACGCCGCCGCCCGATCCCACGCCGCCGCCGGCTCCGAACCCGACGCCGCCGCCGCCGCCCGATCCCACGCCGCCGCCGGCTCCGGACCCCACGCCGCCGCCGGTTCCGGACCCGACCCCGCCGCCGGCTCCGGACCCCACGCCGTCGCCGGGTCCGGACCCCACGCCCGCTCCGGTTCCGGATCCCACGCCGCCGGCTCCGCCGTCGCCGCCCGCGGATCCGGTGCCCTCACCGGCACCCGTGCCCGTGCAGCCGCCCGCGCCCAAGCCCGGGAAGGGCAGGGCGGACGCGCCACCGGCCCGCGCCGTCGCATCCGCACGCCGTGAGGCGCTGGACCTGCTGCGCCGCATCGGCCAGATCGAGCGGAGGGTCCTGGGCCGCAACATGGTCTGGGTGCCCGGCCTCTACACCGACGCGGATGAGTCCACGGAGGTCCAGCTGCGGGCCGGGCGCTGGCTCGCGCTGGAGGCGCAACGGCACCTCAGCCTCATCGAGGACCGGCAGCGCGGGCGACGCGTCAACCGCCCGCAGACGCAGCCGCAGCACGGCCTGCCGTTCACGAACGAGACGCTGGCCACGACCCGCAGGATCCTCGCCCAGGCGGACGATCGCCTGGATCAGCTGCGGGTGCGGGTGACCCGGCGGTAGCCCGCGGCGGGGGTGCCGGACCGTGGACACGGCCCGGCACCCCCGCGCGGTCACCTCGTGCGGCCCGCCCGGGCGGACGCGGTGAGCAGCTCCCGCAGCGCGGCGGTGTTGCGGGTCAGGTCGTAGGCGTCCAGCACCCGCACCCGCCCGGCCGCGGCCATCCGCGCCGCGCCCTCGGGGTCGTCATGGATGCGCCGCAGCGCCGCGGCGATGGCCTGCGGGTCCCGCTCGGGCACCAGGAATCCGGTGACCCCGTCCTCGACGAGCTCCGGGATGCCGGACAGCGAGGAGGCCACCACGGGCACCTCCGACGCGAGGGCCTCCATGAGCGCCACGGGGATCCCCTCCATGTCGCCGTCGTCGGTGGTGATGCTGGGCAGGGCCATCGCATCGCTGGCGCGCAGGGTCTCGCTCACCTGCTCGCGGCCGCAGTGGCCCAGCAGCGTGACGTGCGGGCCGAGCCCGAGCTCGGCGATGCGCCGCTCGATCGCCGGACGCATCTCGCCGTCGCCCACCAGCACGCAGCGCACGTCCAGGCCGTCGGCGCGCAACAGGCCGACCGCGTCGATGAGGTGGATCTGGCCCTTCTTCTCGCGCAGGCCGGCGACGCACGACACCGTGAACGGCTCGCCGTCGGCGCGGGTGCGCGCGGGACGCGGGGTGAAGGCGGTGAGGTCGACGCCGCAGCGGATGACCGAGGTCTTGTCGGTCGCCCACGAGCCGTACCAGGTGCCGAAGAGCCGCCGGTTGAACTCCGAGATGGTCACCACGAAGCGTGCGCGGCGCAGCTTCTCGGCGAGCATCGAGCGGTCCACGTAGATGTCGTGGGCGTGCGCGGTGATGCTGTACGGGATCCCCGTGAGGCGGTTCACGGTCCAGGCGGCGAGGGCCGGGTGGGTCGCCCAGTGCGCGTGGACGTGCTGGACCCCCGCGGCCTCCATCTCCCGGGCGAAGCGCGCGCCCAGCGGAACCGCCACCGCGGCACGGGCGAGGAACGCCGGCGAGCGCAGGTTCTCCCGGATGGCGCGCGCCCAGGCGCCCAGGTAGGCGGCGGGCCGACGCCGCAGCCAGTAGGCCTGCGCCGCGAGCGTCTCGCGGGACCCGATCCCGGCGTAGTGGGTGCGCTCGGCCAGCGGCTCGGCCTCCGGGTGCGGGTTCTCGGAGCCGCGGCGTAGCGGGAAGATCTCGACCCGCACACCCGTGCGTTCCAGCTCGATGATCTCGAACAGGATGAAGGTCTCGGTGACGATCGGGAACGCCGACATCGTGTAGGCGACGCGCACGGGCGCGTCGGCACGGTCGGCCGGGGGCGTGGCGGACATGGGCACGACCCTAGCGGCTGCCGGTGGAGGCCACCCCGGCCGGACGGACAGTGCGGCGGGTCAGCTGCCGGTGAGGAACAGCAGCAGCACCACGCCGCTGCCGAGCGCGACGACGCCCGAGACGATCTCGGTGCGGCGTCCGGCCATGACCTCGATCACGGCATCCACCTGGCGCGGAGCGAACTCGGCGACCAGCTCGGAGCGCAGCAGCAGTGGCGCCGCGGCGGCCAGCGCGCCGACCCCCAGCGCGAGCACCGCGACCAGGCCGAGGATGACGGGGAACCCTCCGCCGTCGTCCGAGGACAGGTCGGTGGTGGGTGCCTGCGCGCCACCCGCGGCGAGGATCGCGGCGTCCTGCTCGCGCTTCTGCGCGATGGCCTCCGCCTGGCGGCGGCGTGCCTCCCGGAGGCGCTGGACCTCCGCCCGCTGCTGCAGGGCGATGAGCCGCGCGTTCGCGGCGCGGGCGCGCGCATCGCGCGCGGCACGCTCTCGGGCGATGCGCGCCTGGCGCTCGCGCCGCAGCTGCTCCTGGCGCCGCCGGGCGATCTCCTCCGGGCTCAGCGTGGGCGCCGTCGGCGTCACCGGCGTCGTGTTCGTGGGCGCGGGGGTGTTGGGGGTGCTGGGCCGGGACGGCGTGCTGGGCCGGGTCGGCGCGCGCGGCGGCGTGGGAGCCGGGTCGGGCCGCGCCGCGGGGGGCAGCGGATCCGGCGCGTCCGGCAGCGGCTGCGCACCCGCGAACGCCGCCAGGCACAGGCCCGCGACGATCGTGAGCAGGACGGCGAGCCGCGTCGTCGAAAACCACACCTTGGTCACGAGACGAGTCTAAACCGCGGGAATCGCCGGAGCACCAATCGTCCGGGGGGTTTCACCCGCGCAGCTCGCGGTAGAGGTCGGACCACCGGTCGCGGACCCGATCGATGGTGTACTCCGACAGCGCGCGCTCCCGCGCGCGGGATGCGAGCTCGGCGCGCCGGGCCGGGTCCGTGAGCAGTCCCGCGACCGCCCGGCCCATCTCCTGCGGACGCCGCGGCGGAACCAGGACGCCGCACCGGTCGCCGTCGAGGATCGCCGGCATCCCGCCCACGTCGGTGGCCACGATTGCCCGCTCCGCGATCATCGCCTCGATCAGCGCGATGGGGCTCCCCTCGGAGTCCGACGGGAGCACCATCACGTCGAGCGACCGCAGCACGTTGGGGACGTCCTCGCGCACCCCCAGCAGGTGCACGCGGTCGGCGATGCCCAGCCGGTCGATGACCGCCTCCACCTCGCCGCGCAGCGGGCCGTCGCCGGCGACCACCAGGTGCGCGTCCGGCACCGCCGCCAACACGTGCGGGAACGACTCCACGAGCACGTCCACCGCCTTCATCGGGCGCAGCATCGCGATGGCGCCCACCAGCGGGGTGCCGTCCGGCAGCCCCAGCTCGGCGCGAAGCGCCCCCGGCGCGTCCCGCAGCTCGGCGGGGTCGCGCAGCAGCCCCGTGGGGATCGTGCGGATGCGCGCCGCGGGGACGTGCTCGATCTCCCGCATGCGGCGGGCGTCCTCGGGGGACACGGCGACGAACGCGGAGACCGTCCGCCCGATCCAGAACCCGTCCAGGAGCTTGCGGACGCGCTGGCCCTCGTACGTCCAGGAGTGCTCGGTGGCGATCACCACGGGCACACGCGCGAGGCGCCCCACCAGCGGCGCCCACACGTTCGAGCCGAACATGTGCGAATGCAGCACGTCCACGCGCTCGCGGCGCAGGTACCGCACGAGCCGCCACCACTCACGCGGGGACAGCGTGCGGCGCCGGCCGAGCATGAGGACCCGGACGCCCGTCTCGTGCGCCATGGGGATGGTGTTGCCGCCGGGGTCGCGGCTCGCGCACACCACCACGTCGTCGCCGCCGTCCGCGAGCGCGCGCGCCAGGCCGACGGTGAAGCGCTCCGCGCCACCCCCGTACACCGACTCGATGAGCATCACGATCTTGAGGGGGTGCCGGGTCACGCTGCGGCCTCCACGTCCGCGGCGCCGCGCCGTTCGCGCAGGCTCCGCACGGTCCCGGCGAGCCGGTGGGCGGCCAGCGCCGCACGGCCCTTCATCGACAGGGGCGCGGTTGCGCGCACCAACGGGACCGACCGGGAGATCAGGTCCTTGTAGGGGGCCGGGCCCGGCCCGAAGTCCACCACCTCCACGCCCTCGGATGAGAGCGCCTCGACCATGTTGAGCATCGAGATCCACCCCAGCATCATCAGGTCCTCGCGGGACCGGTCGAACGCGCCGGCGTAGGCGACCGCGGAGCCCCCGTCGCCCACGAAGGCCAGGTCCCAGGCCAGCAGCCGGCCGTCACCGGCGATCACACGCGAGAGCCGCGCGCGCCCCTCCGCGCCGAGGGCGGGGATCGCGGCCTCCGCGAACCGGCGTCGCACGCCGGGGCCCGCCAGCAGGTTCGGGCCGTCGCCCGGGAAGTTCACCGCGTGGTGGTCCAGCAGCGTCCCGAGCTGCGGTGCGATCTGGGCCCAGTCGGCCGTCCAGTCCACGTGCATCTCGACGCCCCGCTCCGCGGCGCGGCGGCGCGCGCGGCCCGCCTCCTTGCGCCGCTTGCGCACGGACCGCGGCGGATCGGCGATCTCCAGGCGCCAGGTCTCATGGGGTGTGAGCCGGACGCCGGGGATGGCGGCGCGCAGGGCGCCGATGGTCGCCGTGTCGGCGGGACAGCCGTCCAGCATCAGGACGTCGCCGGGCTCGCGGGCGATCTCAACCATGAGCGCCCGGAGCGCCTCGGTGTCGGTCGCCGGCGGCGCCACGTTGAACCACGCGTCGCCCTGCCCCAGGAACCGGACGAACCGGACGCCGCCGCGCGGCACGCATTCCAGGGCGGCGGCGGCCACCACGGCGCCGCCGCGGTCCACCACCACGGCCCGCGGCTCGGCCGGGCCGGAGGCCTCGCGCAGCCATGCCTCGAGCCATGCGATCCGGCGCAGCGGATCCGCCGGACGGGTGGCCGCCACGAGGTCGTCCCAGCCGGCCTCGGCGAGCCGTGCGAGGGCGGCGGCACCGGCCGTGCGGAGCACCTGGGGTGCGGTGTCGGTCGAGGAACTCAAGCGGGGGCGCTCCCGGGTCGAGATGACTGTTGCAGAACGGCTTCAGCATGCCGCGCACGGCGGGTCGGAGACACGGTCCGGTGTAGCATCCGAGGCGTGTCCACGACCGCTCCGGGGCCCTGCCCGGACGGTCTCGCAGCGACGAACGGAGTGACGTGAGAAGAATCCTGGTCACCGGCGCCGCCGGCTATGTCGGCGGTACCCTGATCCGCCGCCTGCTGGCGGATCCCGACACCGAGGTCGTGGGTGTCGACCTGTGCGAGATGGATCACGGCGCCGAGGGCGTCCGGGAGATCATCGACCACCCGCGCCTCACCCTCGTGCGCGAGGACGTCCGGAACACCGCCGCGCTGGCCGAGCTGCTTCCCGGCACCGATGCCGTGGTGCACCTGGCCGCGATCGTCGGTGACCCCGCCGGCCGCCGCGACCCCGACAAGACCCGCGCGATCAACATCGACGCGAGCGTCAACCTCATCGACGCGAGCCGTGACGCGGGCGTCGGCCACTTCGTGTTCGTGTCGACGTGCAGCAACTACGGCGTCTCCGACACCGACAACCTGGTCACCGAGGACGGCGACCTGAACCCGGTCTCCCTGTACGCCGAGACCAAGGTGGCGGTCGAGAAGCGGCTCATGGACGAGAAGACCCTCCCATGGACGGTGTGCCGGTTCGCGACCGTCTACGGCGTGGGGCCGCGCATGCGCTTCGACCTCACGGTGAACGAGTTCGCCATCGACGCGCTGAACGAGGGCGTGCTGGAGATCTACGGTGAGCAGTTCTGGCGTCCCTATGTGCATGTCGAGGATGCGGCGCGCGGCGTCGAGATGGTGCTCGCCCAGCCCGACAAGAGCGCCTTCCGGGTCTTCAACGTCGGCAACTCCGACGAGAACTACACCAAGCGCATGATGTACGAGCTGCTGAAGGAACGGCTTCCCTCGCTCGAGGCGAAGTGGGTGCAGATCGATGAGGACCCCCGGTCCTACAAGGTCAGCTTCCAGCGGATCAAGGACGAGCTCGGCTACGAGACCACCTGGACGGTGCCCTCGGGGATGGATCAGATCCTCGATCACGCGCGCCTCGGTGCGTTCCCCGACCCGAAGGCCGCCCGCTTCCGGAACTAGTGGGGAGGCCGGGGGCGCGCACCGCGTCCCCGGCCACCCACCGCCCCCGCCACACGGGGGCCGCCGAATCGGGCGGCCACGGTGGCGGGTGGGAACCTCACCGTCCGCGCGGCGGGCACGGCCTGCGCGGACGGTATCGGGCCCGCTCAACGCGACGGCCCGCCCGGGAGTGTTGGGGCGGGCCGTCGGGGTGGTGCGGGCGCGGCGGCGATCCGTCGCCGGCCGGATCAGGCGGTGTGCTCCGCCCCGCCGGTGGCGGCAACCGGCTTGGACGAGCTGTCCTTGCCGGAGCGGAACTTCACGTGGCTGGCGAGCTGGCTCAGGTGGAGCTCCCCGCCCCGGAAGATCGCGACCGCGGTCCAGAGGAGGCACTTCATGTCGAGCAGCCAGCTCTGGTGGTCCACGTAGTACTGGTCGATCGCCAGCTTGGTGGGGAGCAGCGTGCTGAGGTAGAAGGCCTCGAAGTCGTCACCGACGAGGTGCTCGAACTCGGAGCGGTAGCGGATCTGGCTGAGGCCGGTGATGCCCGGGCGGACGGCCAGGACGCTTCGGTACGCCTCGTGGTGGGCCCGGACGTAGCGGGCGTCCTCCGGCCGGGGGCCGACGAGGCTCATGTCGCCCTTCAGCACGTTCCACAGCTGCGGAAGCTCGTCGAGCTTGGAGTGGGCCAGGAAGCGACCCATCCGGGTGAACCGGTCGTCGTTGTCGAGCGTGAGGGCGGGGCCCGTCGCGCCGTCGTACATCTTCCGGAACTTGAGCATCTTGAAGGGCTGCTCGTTGCGGCCGATCCGGTTGGCGCGGTAGATGACCGGGCCGGGCGAGTCGAGCTTGATCGCCGCCGCCAGGACCGCCCACACCGGCGCGGCGACCAGCAGGAGCGCAGAGGAGAGCACGACGTCGGTCACCCGCTGGGCGATCTCCGACCCGCGGCGGCTGCTGTGGCTGCTGGCCACGACCACCGGAAGGCCCTCGAGGCGCCGCAGGCTCAGGTTGCCGTCGAGCCCCTCGAACAGGCGTGACACGACCGCGACCTGCGTGCCGGTGGACCGGCACTCACGGACGGCCTCCTGCAGCTCGTGGTCCGGGGACCCGAGGAACGAGAAGACGACCAGGTCGATGCGGTGACGACGGACCACGTCGCTGATCTCGGTGATGTCGCCGAGCGTGGCCGGAACGGGGCCACCGGCCTCCGCGGCATCCGAGTGGTGGTCGTCGACCGTGCCGACCACGTCGAACCGGCGGCCACGGGGAAGGGACTCCACGAGGTGCTCCGCGACGTCGCCGGCCCCGACCACCAGGACGCGGCACGGGAAGCCGAACGCCTTGGACATGATCGCCCCGACGAGCCAGGCCGACGCGACCGAGGCCGCGGCCAGCAGGAACGCGTCCGCCGCGGTAAGGCCCGTGATGAGGCCCTGCCCGGCGATCGACAGCACCATCGCGATTGCGAGGACCGCGCCCGCGGCGTGCCCGATGCGGTGCCGGCGAACCAGCACGGGACGGGCCCGCTCGGTGGGCGGGATGCTCCAGGAGACCACAGCCGCACTGAGGATGCCCATCAGCACCCCGATGCCGAGCCCACTTCGCAGGCTCACATCGGCAAGCGCAAGCACGATGTTGGAGGCGACCAGGCTGGCGACGACGACCTCGGCGGAGCGCATGAACCGCGGCGAGCGGCTCCGTGCGGTGTCCTCTGCGGTCGCCGTGGAGAGCTTTGGTTCCTGGCGGAGAGCGGCATGTGTGGTCATGTGGGCCACGATAGGTCGCCCCCGGAGCCCCTCGCGCGGGTCGGTCGGCTAGGTCTTCCTGACCCGGCGGAGGGTTTCGCCGGTCCCTCACGACGGTATACTGCGATTTTGGCAAGTTTCGGGGGTCGTCCGAGGCCCCTACGACCGCCCGCCCCCGCGCAGGCTTTGGCGCACAGCGGCGTTGGAGTGATCCGGGCTTTGCGAGGTGCAGCAGCTGTTTCGGCGCCCCGCAGGGGCGCCGTCTGCTTTTCGCCTGTGGTCGTGATCGGGCTTCTTATGGCCTGGTCGACTCGCGCAAACGCTGCCCATGGCGCGTCTGAGGGCGTTGGCCCCAGGAACCACGGCTTGCGCCTGCGCTGCCACTGAGCATTTGGTCCTCGCCATCCACAAGGGCTGCCTCGCATCCCCGGACAGTGGTGCACCGCAGCCATGAGTTGCCGCGCCGGGACGGCGCGGTTTCCACCCCTGGCGCGCTCCCGAGGACAGCCGAGGCAATTCGCCTATCGGTACCCGTGAGGACGCTGACCCCGGACGGCCGCAGAGCACCCAATCCGGTGGACGACTGAATGGAGTCCCCACGGCGCATGGATGCGCCGTTCGAACCAACTGCAGGCAGCCGCAAGGCGTGGTTCCTGGGGCAAACGTCGCCGGACGCCAATCAGCGACTCGCTTGCGCGAGTCGAAACGGCGATGAGAAGCCGCTGAAACGACCACAAACGAAAAGCAAACGGCGCCCCTGCGGGGCGCCGAAGGAACTACTGCACCACTCCAGGCCCGGATCACTCCAAGAACGGATCACTCCAGGCCCGGATCACTCCAAGAACGGATCACTCCGAGCCCGGACTACGCAACGCCCGGACCTTCTCCCTGTCGCCGGTCCGAAAAGCAAACGGCGCCCCTGCGGGGCGCCGTTCTACAACTACGCCAGCTGAAAGCCGGGATCACTCCAGGTGACCGCCGTCGATGCGGCTCGTCCTACGCGTTCACCATTGCGAAGAGGCCCAGGACCCGGTCGACGTCGCTGTCGGCCATTGCGGGGTACAGGGGGAGGGTCACCTCACGGGCGGCGTAGTCCTCGGTGATCGGGAGGGCGGCCTGCGGCTGGAAGACCTTGAACGAGTGGACCGGCTGGTAGTGGACCGAGGTCTGGATGCCGGCGTCGGCGGCGGCCGCGCGGAGGCGGTCCCGCTCCTCGTTGCTGGGGGTGACCAGCGGCATGATGTGGCAGGAGCTCATCTCGTCCAGCTCGGCCGAGAACGGGACGAACCCGACCTCGGGGGTCCGCTCGAGGCCCAGCCGGTAACGGCCGACCAGTTCGCGGCGACGGGCGAGCATGGCGGGGAGCTTGTCCAGCTGCACCAGGCCGAGGGCGGCCTCCAGCTCGCTGGGACGGTAGTTGTAGCCCCGCTCGATGACGTCGTACCCGCTGGCGTGGCCGCGCTCGCGGTCCCAGGAGGTGGCGGTCATCCCGTGGGCGCGCAGCAGGCGCATCCGGCGGACGAGCTCCTCGTCGTCGGAGGTGCACATGCCGCCCTCGCCGGTCACGAGGTTCTTGTTCGAGAAGAACGAGAAGCAGGAGATGTCGCCGAGCGAGCCGGCCGGGCCCTCGGCGGAGCGGGCGCCGGGAGAGTGCGCGGCGTCCTCCACCAGGGCGAGCCCGTGGGCGTCGCTGAGCGCGCGCAGCGCGACCATGTCGGCGACGTAGCCGGCGTAGTGCACGGTGCAGATCGCCTTGGTGCGCGGACCGATGAGGGCGCGGACGGCCTCCGGGTCCATGAGGGGGCACTCCGGCGACACGATGTCGGCGAACACCGGGGTGGCGCCCGTGTAGGCCACGGCGTTGGCGGTCGCGACGAAGGTGAGGGACGGGACGATGACCTCGTCGCCCGGGCCCAGGTCCAGCGCGGCGAACGCCAGGTGGAGCGCGGCGGTGCACGAGGACGCCATCACGCCGTGCTTGGAGCCGACGAACGTGGAGAACGCCTGCTCGAACTGCGCGGTCCGGGGGCCCATGGTGAGCCAGCCGGAGCGGACGACGTCCGCCACGGCCTGCACCTCGGCCTCGTCGAAGCTGGGGGCGGAAAGGGGAAGCTGGTCGCTCACGCGCGCACCTCCTGCACGGGCGCGAGCAACTGCTCGCGGATCTTCTCGAAGTCGTCGATGGCCTGCTGGTAGTCCGAGTGGCGGCCGATGTCGAGCCAGTACCCGTCGAACGGGTAGCCGGCGACGGGACGGCCGTCGGCGAGGAGCCGGTTGATGAGCGTCGGGATGTCGAGCGGCTCGCCGGGCGTCACGTAGGTGAGGGCCTCGGGCTCGAAGACGTAGACGCCCATGGAGACCGTGGACTCGATCTCCGGCTTCTCGCGGTAGCTGGTGATGGCCCGCGCGGCACCGATGTGCTCGCCCAGGTCGAGCACGCCGAACTCCACCTTGATGGGGCGGCGCATGACGGCGATCGTCAGGACCGCGCCGCTCTCGTCGTGCGCGTCCACCAGGTCGTTGAAGCGCAGCGTGGTGAGCAGATCGCCGTTCATGACGATGAGCCGGCGGGACCGGGTCTCCTCGGGCAGGAACGCGAGGGGGCCGACGGTGCCGAGGGGGGTGGTCTCCTGGATGTAGGAGACGTCCATCCCGTAGCGCTCGCCGTTCCCGCAGTACGCCCGGATGAGGTCGGCCATGTGGCCGACCGCCAGGGTCGTCTCATCCCAGCCCTGCGCGTGGAGCTGCCGCAGCAGCACGTCGAGGATCGGTCCGTCACCGAGCGGCATCAGCGGCTTGGGCAGGACGGAGGTGAAGGGCGCGAGGCGCGTCCCCTTGCCGCCGGCGAGGATCACCGGCGCTGGCCGGCGGTCGTCACCGCCGCGCGAGGTTCCGTTCTCGCGGGCGAAGCGGCGGGTGGGTGCATCCATGCTCATGTGGGTCTCCTGTTCGGACATCGCGCGTCCTCCAGAGCTGTGCGCATCCGGCCGGATGTCCGGCCGCTGTGGGGGCCGACCGTGGGGGGTCGGTGACGAGGTTCAGCGTCGCACGCGCACTCATGGCGCTGGAACGGGTCAGGGGCATAGTCCGATGGCTATGCGTTCGTTGGGGTGCGCACGTGGTTACATCCGTGTTGCCAGCCTTCGGGTTGCAGGATTCACGCATTGGGGGAGGATTCGGGTGCCGATCGGAGGGGCGGTGCGTCGTGCGGTGCTGGCCGGGCTCGCCTCGGCCTCCCGCGGGTGCTCCGGAGATGTGCTCTGGGGACGGGACCGGCTCACCGCGCTCGTCTACCACCGCATCGGTGACCCGGCCGAGCCGGGCATGGAGTTCGACCCGGCGGTGTTCAGCGCCACGCCGGAGATGTTCGATCGCCAGATGCGGTGGGTGTCGGCCAACTTCAATGTCATCGGCATCCCGGACCTGTTGGCACACATGGACGGTGGGCCGCGGCTGCCGGAGCGCCCGCTGCTGATCACCTTCGACGACGGGTACCGGGACAA
This sequence comes from Actinobacteria bacterium Ga0077560, assembly GCA_001464275.1. GTDB lineage: Bacteria > Actinomycetota > Thermoleophilia > Miltoncostaeales > Miltoncostaeaceae. The sequence goes on from LNFL01000098.1 coordinate 34,024, forward strand.
CCACGAGCTGGCCTTTCCCGTGCTGCGGGGCCTCAACCTCCCCGCGGTGATCTTCCTGGCGACCGGCGCCATCGGGACGGATCGGGTGATGTGGTGGGACGAGCTCCGCTTCCTGCTGCTGCGCACCGAGCGCACCGGGGCGGACCTGCCCCTGGTGGGTCCCCGGTCGCTGCACGGCGCGCCCTCGCGCACGTCCGCGCGGATGGAGTTGCTGGCCGCCCTGAAGGCCGTCACGGACGACGAGCGGGTCGCCGCGATGGCGAACCTGCGCGAGGTGCTGGGCGTCGGGGCTCCGCGGCCGCAGACACCGCTGTTCATGGACTGGGACGCCGTCGCGGAGCTGGTGGCCAACCGCGTGGAGTGCCAGCCGCACACGGTCGACCACCCCATCCTGATCCGCGTGGACGGCGATCGGGCCCGCCGGGAGATCTCGGAGTCGGCGGCGGAGATCGCCCGCCGCACCGGCCGGCCGTCGGTGGCGTTCGCCTATCCGAACGGCGACTGGTCCACGGATGTCATGCGCGCCGTCGGCGAGGCGGGCATGCGGCTTGCGTTCACGATGCGGCTCGGGCCGGTTCGCGCCCGCGACTGGCAGGAGGCGCCGCTGGAGATCCCGCGCGTGCCCCTGGACGCGACCGACAGCTGGGACATGTTCCGTCTCAAGGCGTGCGGAATGGTCTCCACCCTTCTGGGCGTCACGGGGCGCAGGCCGCCTGCGCGCCTGACGGAGCTCGTGTGACGGGTGCGCCGCCGGCGGCCGGGCCGCCGGCCGAGCACGTCGCGGCGTCCCATCACCCGCAGCGGCGGGATCCGTCGCGACGGCGCCTGATGTGGCTCGCGGGCGCCTCCCTGGTCGCGGCCCTGGCGGTGTATCTGCTGGCGCTCGGGGTGGACGTCTTCCGTGACCTCGACCGGGATCTGCGCTACCCGCAGATCGTCGGGGACTGGCGCGTGCGCGACGACGCCTCCGACGAGTTCGGCCCTGGGGTGCGGCCCTCGCCGTGCTCGCCCTCACGGTGGGCCGCCTTCGCGGCGCCGTCCTCGCGGGCGGCGCGGTGGGACTCGGCGCCCTCGCCACCTGGGTCGCCTCGGAGGGGCTTGGACGGCTCGACCCCGTGGGGGGCGAGATGCTGCGCTACGCGATCGACGGCGACGGGGTGCGCACACCCTCGCCCGGTGCGTTCCCGAGCGGACATGCGGCGGTCGCGATGGCGCTGGCGGTGGGGACGGTCCTCGCCCTGCCGCCGCGGCTGCGCCCGCTCGGCATCGCCCTCACTGCTCCGCCGGTGGCGGCGGTCTGCGTGGCGATCATGGCGCTGGGCTGGCACTACCCCAGCGACATGCTGGGAGCGGTGCTGCTGAGCACCGCGGCCGGTGCCGCGGTGGCGGCCATCCTGGCCGGCCGGCCGGAGCGGGGCCGCCCCGCCTCGGGACGCATGACGGCGCTCGGGGCGGCCGTCGCCTGCCTCGCGTGCGCGGGCGCGGCTGTCTGGGCTCTGCGCAGCCTGCCCGCCGAGCCCGCGGGGGAGTTCGTGGAGGCCCACCCGGCCTTCATCGCCTACGGCGTGGTCACCGTCCTCGGCACGGTCGGATGCCTCGCTGCGCTATCGATCGCGTTCGTCACACGGAACGCAACCCAAAATACTGGCCGGGACCGCTCAGGTTTGACCCCCGGGGACCCGATCGGATAGCAATGCGGAGCACTCGCTCGGCATGTCCGGGTGGCGCGCCCGGCCGATGCCCCCAGGTCGTGGTGCGAGGCGCGGCCCGGTGGCGCTCCGATGGAGTCGCCGCCGCCGTCCCACCGCCCGGGGTGCTCCATGCCCACCGAAAGGACGCCGCATGCCCGTCGGGACCCGGCCGATGCTCGTGAAATCCCCCCTTCTGTTCGCCGCGACCTGCCTCGCGGGGGTGGCTGCCCTCGCAGGACCGGCGGCCGCCCAGCAGTACGGGGGCTCGACGCCCACCACCACGGCGTCCACGCCGGCCCCGCCACCGGCGGCCGCACCCATCGACGTGGTCCAGGTCGCGGCGTCGTGCGACAAGTTCGCCGCGCCGAACGGCAGCGACAGCGCACCCGGCACCGCCGGCGCCCCGTTCCGCACGGCGCAGAAGCTGCAGGACTCCCTCAGCGCCGGCCAGACCGGCTGCCTCAAGCCCGGCGCGGTGTTCACCGGCCGGCTGCGGGGCAACAAGAGCGGCCAGAACGGGCGCCCGATCGTGATGACCAGCGGCCCCGGCTCGGGCCGCGCCACGATCCTGGGTGAGATCTACATCCCGGACGGCACGAGCGACATCACGTACCTGAACCTCGTCATCAACGGCCGCGACGCGTTCCGCGTGAACCCCAGCGTGAACGGCGACCGCATCACCTTCCGCAACAACGAGATCACCGACGAGCGCAACGGGATCTGCTTCCACATCGGCAAGCCCGGCGAGGGTGTGGCCGAGGGCATCATCATCGACGGCAACCGCATCCACGGCTGCGGGCGGCTGCCCGCCACCGGCTTCGACCACGGCGTCTACCTGAACACCACCCGCAACGTGCGGATCACCAACAACTACATCTACGACAACGCCGACTACGGCATCCACCTCTACCCGAACGCCCAGAACACCTACATCGCGAACAACGTGATCGACGGCAACGGGCGCGGGATCACCTTCTCGGGGCAACGTCGTGGTGAACAACATCATCAGCAACTCCAAGGACACCACGAACATCGAGTCCTACTGGGGCGGCCCCGTCGGCACCGGCAACCGTGCCGACGACAACTGCCTGTGGAACGGCGCCAAGGGCAACATCGGCGCGCAGCGCGGCTTCAGCCTCTCGGGCAACAGGGTGGCGAACCCGATGTTCGTGAACCGGGCCGCGGCGAACTTCGCCCTCCTGCCCGGCAGCCCGTGCGCGGGCAAGGGCCCGGGCAACCCGCTGCCCGGGGGCGGCGGGTCCGGCGGCTCGGGCGGCGGCAGCGGCGGGTCCGGCGGCGCGAGCGGCGGCGGGGCCCCCGCGCCCGCGGTCAAGGCCGCCCGCCTGAAGCTGGGAACCTCCTGGATCGCATCGAACCGCCTGCGGGTCTCCGCCACCGTTCGGGTGGCCGGGCGTGTCACGATGTCGGCCCGCATCGGCCGGCGCGTCGTCGGCAGCTGCACGCGGCGGGCCCTCGCGGGTCGCAAGGTGAGCTGTGTCTTCACCTCGCGCTCCCGGGTCACCGTCACCGTGTCGCTCAGGCCGAACAACACGCGTCTCGGCATCACGCGGAAGAAGATCACCCGCAACCCGAAGTAGGCACATGACACCACTGGGTCAGGCACCGCTCGTCACGGTCATCATGCCCATCCGGAACGAGGAGGCCTTCATCGAGCGCTCCCTCGGGGCGGTCCTGACCCAGAACTACCCCGCGGACCGCATGCAGGTGCTCGTCGCGGACGGCATGTCCGACGACGACACCCGCGGCGTGATCGCCCGGCTCGCCGCCGAGCACCCCGGCCACGAGGTGGAGGTGGTGGACAACCCGGGGCGCATCGTGCCCACCGGGTTCAACGCCGCCCTGGACCGCGCGAAGGGCGACGTGGTGGTGCGGGTGGATGGGCACACCATCATCGAGCCCGACTACGTCACCGAGTGCGTGGCCGCGATCGCCGAGACCGGCGCCGACAACGTGGGCGGCCGGATGGACGCGGTCAGCGACGGCCCGATGGGACACGCGATCGCCCTGGCGACCTCGTCGCCGTTCGGCGTCGGGAACTCCGCGTTCCACTACGCCAGCGGCCAGCGCTGGGTCGACTCGGTCTACATGGGGGCCTGGCCGCGCGAGGTGTTCGAGCGGATCGGCCGCTTCGACCCCGAGATGGTCCGCAACCAGGACGACGAGTTCAACTACCGCCTCAGCGCCAGCGGCGGGCGGATCCTGCTCACCGACCGCATCCGGTCGAGGTACTACAACCGCAGCTCGCTGAAGAAGCTGTTCAGCCAGTACCGGCAGTACGGCTTCTGGAAGGTGCGGGTGCTGCAGAAGCACCCCGGCCAGATGAGCGCGCGGCAGTTCGCGCCGCCCGCCCTGGTGGCGGCCCTGGCCGCGGGGGCGGTGCTCGCGCCGTTCAGCCGGCCGGTGCGGCTGGCGTGGGCCGGGGTGGTGGTGCTGTACGTGGCGGCCAACCTGGCCGCATCGCTCATCGTGGCCCGCAGGAACGGCGGACGGCACCTGTTCCGTCTGCCGGTGGTGTTCGGGGCGCTGCACATCGGCTACGGCGCGGGGTTCCTGGCCGGCCTGGTGCGCTTCGCCAACCGCTGGCGGGGGTAGGCGCGGCCGACAGGCGGGGCGTTTGGCCTACGAAAGTCGAGGGGCCAAACCCCCCGTCCGACCCTGACCTGGACCGGGCCGGCGCGGGAACATCGTCGAGGTCGAACACACCCCTCATGACGAACGGAGTTCCGACAATGACGGTTCGAGACCACCTGGGACGGAGCCTGGCCGTTGGCGCTGGTGCGCTTGCGGTGCTCGGTATCGCAGCCCTGACGATGACCGAGCGGGCCTTGCCCGTCGCCCCCGACGCGACCGCCGGAACCACCGGCCTCACCCAGCAGCTGAGCAGCCAGGGTGCGCAGAACAACAAGGCGCTCGGCCCGCTGGCCACCTCGCAGCCCGCCGGCGTGACCTCCACCATCACGGTGCCGGAGACCGCGCAGACCTACCTGCGCGACGTGGACGTCCGCACCTTCATCAAGCACACCGGCAGCGGCGACCTCGAGATCGAGCTCACCTCCCCGGCCCGCACCGGCCAGGCGGCCCGGACCGTGCGGTTCATCACCGGCTCCACGAACCCCGCCCTGCCGAACGCCATCGGCGGCACGAACGACGTCTTCGACGGCACGCTGTGGGACGACTCGGCCACCACGCTGGCGAGCGACCTCACCGCCGCCGCCCTGGGTGAGAACGCCCCGCAGTTGAGCCTGGTGCCCGAGGGCGCCCTGGGAGCCTTCGTCGGCATCGACCCGCGCGGCACCTGGACCCTGAAGGTCACGGACAAGACCGACACGGGCGTCCCGCCGCCGCCGCCGGCTCCGGACCCCGGCTCGGACGGCGGAACGCTGGTGAGCTGGGGCCTCGACCTGGCCACCCAGTCGGCCGCCCCGACCGTCAACCCGGTCGCCGAGTTCGCGTCCACCGGCCCGTCGATCCAGGTCCCCGATGCCGGCCCGGGCGGCACGCCCCCCGGCGTGGCCACCAGCCAGATCGTGGTGAACGGCCAGACCAACTTCCTGCAGGACGTCGACGTCATCCCGAACATCACCGGGACCTCGCAGCCGGACGACCTCACCATCACGGTCTCGCACGCCGGCAAGACGGCCGTGCTCGCCAGCCGCGCCGGTGGCGGCAGCACCTTCTACGCGAACAAGACGTTCAACGACAACGGCACCACGCTCATCCGCAGCGCCGTGGACAGCTCGACCTCGGTGATCCCGGAGGGCGCGCTGTCGGTCTTCCGCGGCACCGACCCGAACGGCGTCTGGACGCTCACCGTCACGGACAGCGCCAACCTGGACATCGCGACGCTGAACGGCTGGAAGCTGCGGATCGCCTCGGCCGCGGCCGGCGGGACCACCACGCCGACCACGCCGACCACGCCCACCACCCCCACCACGCCCACCACCCCGACCACGCCGGTTCTCCCGAACCCGCCGGTCGTCACGGCGGTGTCGCTGAGGAAGTTCGGTCTGGGCGTCAACCGGCGGACCCGCACCGTCTCGCTCAACCTGGGCCTGGCGAACGGGACCGGCAGCGTCGGCTACACCGCGACCTTCAGCACCAAGGTCGGTCGCAAGACGGTCCGCAAGGTCGTCCGCGGCTCCCGCGTGGCGGGCGCCATCAGCCTCACCCGCAGGGTCGTCATGCCCGCGTCCTTCAAGGGCAAGCGCGTGACCGTGCGCCTCGTCGTCAAGAACGGCACGACGACGATCATCCGCACCAAGACGGTGAAGCTCTAAGCACCGTCGGCGGCGGCGGGGGGCTCCGGCCCCCCGCCCGCCACCTCCCCTCCCGGGCGGGACCCCGACTCGACGATCGGGTGTCGTCCCCCCGTGATGCCCTTGCTTCACTCGTTGCCGGGATGGCCGGCCACGACGGCGGGGGACGATGAAGCACATGAACCGAGGCGGACGGCACGGCATGGTGGGAGGACTCCGCTGATGCGCGTGGTCGTGACCGGCGCCGCCGGGTTCATGGGATCCCACCTGGTGGACCACCTGCTCCACGCCGGGCATGAGGTCATCGGGATCGATGCGTTCACCCCGTCCGCCTCGCGGGAGTGCAAGGAGGCGAACCTCGCGGGCGCGCTGGGTCATCCACGCTTCGGCCTCATCGACGCCGACCTGTGCGTGGCCGGCCTGGCCGAGGCGTTCGGCGGGGCGGAGGTGGTGGTGCACATGGCCGGCCAGGCCGGCGTGCGCGAGAGCTGGGGCGACCACTTCGCCGCCTACGCCGGGAACAACCTGCTGGCGACCCAGCGGGTGCTCGAGGCCGCCGTCGCGGCCGGGGTGCGCCGCGTCGTCTACGCGTCGTCGTCGGCGGTGTACGGATGCCCGCCCCCGGGCCCGTGCGGTGAGGAGACCCCGCCGCGCCCGGTCTCACCCTTCGGGGTGAGCGTCCTGGCGGGCGAGGGGCTGCTCGATGCCTACGCCCAGCACGGCCTCTCGACGACGGCCATCCGCTACTCCTCGGTGTACGGACCGCGGCAGCGCCGCGGCATGGCCGTCGAGCGGTTCATCGCCTCCGCCCTCACGGGCACGCCGGTGCCGCTCTTCGGCTCCGGTGGGCAGTGCCGGGATCTCATCTTCGTGGGCGACGCGGTGGAGGCCACCGCCGCGGTCATCGCCTCCGAGCTGGAGGGGGCGGTGAACGTCGGATCGGGGGAGGCGTTCACGATCAACGAGGTGCTGGAGATCATCGCCGACGTCGTGGGATCGGCCCCGGTGCTGGAACGGCGCCCCGCGGTGGCCGGAGACCCGCCCCGCGAGCGACTGGCGATCGACCGTCTGCGAGCGGCCACGGGCTTCGTCCCAGGGACCGATCTGCACGCTGGGATCGTGGCGCAGGTCGGCGTCGTTCGCGGGGCCGTCATGACCGCGCTGGCCTCCGGATAGGCCCGCCGAGGCGCGTCGTCCGGGCGACACGCATGCCCGACTCACAGAACCAATACATCTGAAAGACCCGTTTCCCGAGGGCGATCGGAAGGGTTTTGGCGCTGCACGTGCACGGGATGACTTGACTGTCACTTAACCGTGTAGTCCAATGCCGCCCGTGCCCCTGAGCCGACCGACACTCGTCGGGATGGCTGTTCTCGTCGCCGGGCTTTCGGCGACGGGCGCTGCCGTTCCCGCGACCCAGAGCGCACCGCCGGCGACCGAGACGGTCGCGCCCGAGCCCGGGGTCACCACCCCGCAGGTCTCCTGGGTGGCCCGTGTGCTGCTCCCCGCCGCGGGACGCACCGCGCCGAACGCCCGGGCCCGCGCCGTCGGCCGCGTGATGCACTACACGGCGTACTCGCGCCGTCCGAACGACCTGATGGTGACGGGGACGTTCGTGGGCACCAACGGCCGCCGCTGGGTGCGTGTGCAGCTCCCCAAGCGGCCGAACGGCAGCACGGCATGGCTCCCCGCCTCGGCCGTCCAGCTGCGTGCGATCAACAAGCGCATCCGGGTCCGGCTCGCCTCCCGGACCGTCGAGCTCCTGCAGAACGGTGTGGTCGTGAAGCGCTTCCGCGCCGCGGTCGGCACCGGTGGCACGCCCACCCCGGTCGGCACCTTTGCGGTGCAGGACCCCGTGCACTCCACGGCGAGCCAGCGCTCCTACCTGGGGCCCTACATCATCACCCTCACGGCCTTCTCGCCGGTGCTCCGCACCTTCATGGGCGGCCCCGGGCTCATCGCCATCCACGGCACCAGCGCGCCGCAGCTGCTGGGCCAGGCGGTCAGCCACGGATGCATCCGCGTGTCGAACCAGTCCGTCTCGCAGCTCTGGTCGGTTGTGGAGCCGGGCATGCGGGTGGAGATCACCAAAACCTGATGTAACGGGCGGTGCAAGGTGCCCCGTGTGCCTGAAACCCCCCCGTTCGATCAGTCTGGCCGGCGCATGAACGCGGGTAGCATCGGGCTTATCGCGATGCTGTGTCCCCTTGCGCTTCGACGCCGCGCTGCCCTCGCTGGCGCGCTCGGGCTGTCCGCCTTCGCTCTGGCGGCCGGTACGGCCCTCTCGGCGCCGCCTGCACCTACGTTTACGTTCACACCGCAACCAAACGCGGCGGGTTGGACGACGACGCCGGTCACGGTGGGGGTGGTGTGCGGCACCGGCTCCGTGGCCGAACCCGGCGTTCTGGGCCCCTTCGCAACCGCGACCGCGTTCGCCGCCGCCTGCGTCGACCCGGTCACCGCCGAGCGGACGGACGGTGGCGGAACCTCCCCGCAGGTCGACTCGGCCGACCCCACGGTGCAGGCGGGGCTCGACCCCGCGGCGCCCAACGGGGCCAACGGCTGGTACCGGACCGCGCCGCTCGTGTCGTTCGTGTGCGCGGACACCCAGTCCGGGGTCGCCTCCTGCCCCCGGCAGGAGCGGCTCACCGACGGCGCCGGCCCCTGGGTGCGCTCCGCCACCGACGGCGCAGGCCGCACCGGCTCCGTGAGCATCGCCGTCCGGGTGGACACCACCGCTCCTCCCGTGCCGAACGTGACCGTGCCGGCCAACGGCGGGTCGTACGAGATCGGGGTGCCCCGGACCGCGGAGTACGGCTGCGGCGCGGACGCGACCTCGGGCGTGGCGCTGTGCTCGGCCTCCTATGGCGGCGGTGGCGGCGTGGGCCCCGGGGGACGCCTGGACACCGGGGAGCCCGGGAACCCGGCCACCCTCGGTCCCCGCACGCTCACGGTCTTCAGCATCGACGCGGCCGGCAATCGCTCCGAGCGCGTCATCAGCTACACCGTCACCGACACCACCAAGCCGTCGGCCCCGGTGCTGGCCAACCCCGCCCCGGACGCCCTCACCAGCCAGCGCAGCCCCAGTTTCACCTGGGGGGCGGCCTCCGACGGCGGCGCGGGGATGCGGGAGTACCGCATCAACATCGGCGGCAAGAACTACTCGCTGCCGGCGTCCGCCTCGATGCAGCCCGGCTTCGTGCTGCCCGACGTGCTCACCGACGGCCTGTACGAGTGGCAGGTGTTCGCCGTCGACCAGGCCGGCAACGTGTCGGCCTCGCCCAAGCGCAGGTTCCGGGTGGACCCGTCGGCGGTCGCGCCTCCGGTGATCTCCCAGGGGCCGCGGGGCGGCGCCGCCACCTCGAACCGCGCGCCCACCTTCACCTTCTCCGGCCTCGCCGGCAGCACCTTCACCTGGCAGACGCTGGACGCGATGGACACGCCCGTGCCCGGCGGATCGGGCAGCGGCGGATCGCCCGTGACGCTGCCGGCGCTGCCGGACGGCACCTACTCGTTCGCGCTCACGCAGGTGAACGCGCTGGGCCTGCCCAGCGAGCCGGCCGTGGCCCTCTTCCGTGTGGACACCGTGGCGCCGCCCGCGCCGCGCATCACCGCCGCGCCCACGATCACCGGTGACACCCAGCCGTCGTTCGCCTGGGCGGCCGGGGAGCAGGGCGGCACGTTCACCTGGGAGGTCCTCAACCCGGCGGGCACCCGCGTGATGGGGCCCGCGGGAAGCCCGGACACCTCCGTGCGGCTGCCCAGCCCGCTCACCGGCGGCGCCTTCCAGTTCCGCGTGCGGCAGACGGACGCGGCGGGCAACGCGGGTCCGTGGAGCGACACCGTGGCGTTCACGATCGTGGCGCCGCCCGCACCCGGGACGGGGCCGGTCGGCGCCGGGCGCGGCCTGGCGCTGCCGGCGACGCGGAACGCCCGGTTCCTGACCCCGCGAGCCGGGTCGCGGCTGCTTCCGGCGAGGGTCACGCTGCGGTGGCGCGCCACCCGGGGCGCGGGGCTCTACAACGTCCAGGTGTTCCGTCTGAAGGGCACCAAGTACGTGAAGGTCCTGTCGGCGTTCCCGCGCGGGACCGCCTACAGGGTGCCCAGGGGCAAGCTCAAGGCCGGCCAGCGCTACGTGTGGCGGGTGTGGCCGTACATGACCCGGACCAAGGGCTACAGCAGGAAGCCGTTGGGCGTGAGCTGGTTCGACACCCGGCGGGTCTCCGGCCGCTGAACCGCCCCCCTCGGGCGACACTCCCCCAAGGTCCAGCCAGAACCCCCCTGGCGGGTCGGGCGGCCGGCGGCTTCGGCGCTTTATGGTGACCGCGTGACCAAGCCTCGCCGTACCCGAAACCGCGCGATCACCGCAGCCATCGCCGCAGGGGCACTCCTGATCGGTGGCGCCGTCGTCGCCCTCGCAGACCCGGCCTCCGAGCCGACGATCACCGGGCCGACCGGATTCATCACTGACGCGACGCCGACGTTCACGATCGCGGACGGCGACCTGATCAACGGGTCGGGCACCTTCCTCTGGGACTTCGACGGAACGCCCAGCAACGGGCCCGTGGCGGACGGGACCGTCATCACGCCTCTTTCGGCGCTTGGGGAGGGGCCGCACACCTTCCAGGCGCGGGAGGTCGGTGTCGCGCCGCCTGGGGACAACGGTGCGATCGGGACGAAGAGCTTCTTCGTCGACACCGTGAATCCGACACTTGGAATCAGCGGTGCCGGTCTGGGGTCGCCGAACGGGACCAACGGCTGGTTCAACACCCCGGCGACGATCATCTACAGCTGCGTCGATCCGGGAGGCACGGACGCGTCGGGCTTCGCGGCGAACACGTGCCCTGAGAATGTGACAACGGACGGGGTCTACGTGCTTCCTGCGCGGCAGATCTCAGATCTCGCCGGGAACCTATCGGGGACCGTCGCAGGCCTCACCTTCAAGCGCGACTCCACGGACCCGGCGAAGCCCACGCTCGATGGGCCCCTCGCGATCTCGAATGTGCTCAACCCCACGTTCACGTGGTCCGAGGTGGAGGACGTCACCCCCACCGGTGTCACGCAGATCTCCGGGTTGAAGGAGTACATCATCACCATCCGCCAGGGCTCCACGGGCGGAAGTGGAACCGTCGTCCACCAGGCGACCGTCGCCCCGGGCGCCGGCGCGCAGGCGAGCTACGCCAGCGTTCCGAACCTGACGAACGGGACGACGTATAACTGGCGGATCGAGGCGGTCGACAACGCCGGGAACGGACGTCTCTCGGACGCGGGCGTGTTCCAGGTGGACATCACCGCGCCGGATGAGCCGCTGTTCTCCGCGGGTCCAACGAACGGCCAGGCGACGAACGACAACACGCCGACCTTCAGCTTCACGGGAGTCCCCGGCGCGACGTTCACCTGGGAGACCCGGAACGGCCTGGACGCACTGGTCCCGGGCGTGGGCTTCGCCGGGACCGGTGCGCAGAGCACCGTGACGCTCCCGACGCTGCCGGACGGCACCTACACCTTCAAGGTGAAGCAGACCGCCCCGAACAACAAGGAGAGCGGCTTCGGCAGCGCGCTCTTCACCGTGGACACCACGGCCCCGGCGGCGCCCTCCATCACCAGCAGCCCCGGCACCACCGGCAACGCGCAGCCGTCATTCGGATGGAGCGCGTCCGAGCAGGACGGCACGTTCGTGTGGGAGGTCACCGGCGTGGGCGGTGTGCGGGTGCAGGGTCCGGGCGACGCCTCATCGGCGGCCGTCCAGCTCGCATCGCCGCTCAGCCCCGGCAACTACGCCTTCCGGGTCCGTCAGCGCGACCGCGCGGGCAACCTCAGCGACTGGAGCGCTCCCGAGCCCTTCACGATCGTCACGCAGCCCGGCGCCGGCTCGGGCAGCCCGAACCCGGGCACCGGCGTCTCCCGCTTCAGGCCCACCACGCGCAACGCGAAGGCGCTGCTGCCCAGGGTGGGCAGCAAGGTCCGGCCCGCCCGGGCGATCCTGCGGTGGAAGAAGACCCGGGGCGCGACGCTCTACAACGTGCAGGTCTTCCGCATCGACGGCAGCACCTACCGCAAGGTCCACTCCGCCTTCCCGCGCGGCATCCGGTACACGATCCCCAAGCGTGTGCTGAAGGCCGACAAGCGGTACGTGTGGCGGGTGTGGCCGTACCTGGGCGCCAAGAAGCGCTACACGCCCGCGCCGCTCGGCATCAGCTGGTTCGACACCCCGTGACCGGGCGTCCGGCGACCCCCACCCGCGCCACCGCGGGCGGGGGTCGCTAGACTCCCGCGCCGTGTCTAACGCCATCTCATTCGCCCGCGGGGCCCCGGCTCCCGAGGCGCTCTCAGCCGACCTGATCGCCACCTGCACCGCCGCCGCCCTCCAGGCGGACGGCACGCGGGTGCTCTCCTACGGAACCGGGAACGGGTACCCGCCGCTGCGCGAGGTGCTCGCCGCCGAACACGGCGTCGCCGCCGACCAGGTCTTCATCACCAACGGTTCGCTGCAGGGCTTCGTGTTCATGCTCGAGACCCTGCTCAGCCCCGGCGACCTGGTCGCCGTGGAGGCGCCCACGTACGACCGGGCGCTCCTGCAGCTCAAGCTGCACGGCATGGAGGTCCTGCCCATCCCGGTGCAGTCCGACGGCATGGACGTGGACGTGCTCGCCGCCGCCTGCGCGGCCGGCCGCGTGCCGAAGCTGGTCTACACCATCAGCAACTTCCAGAACCCGTCCGGCGCGACGCTGTCCGCCGAGAAGCGTGCGGCGCTGCTGGCCCTGGTCGAGAAGTACGGCTTCTCGGTGCTGGAGGACGACCCGTACGGCAAGCTGCGGTTCGAGGGCGAGGCCCTCACGGGGCTGCACGAGGCGGACCAGACCGGCAAGGTCATGTTCACCTCGTCCTTCTCGAAGACCGTCGCGCCGGGCCTGCGGGTGGGGTACATCATCGCCCCCAAGGAGGCGGCCGGCACGCTCACCGCGGCCGCCGGGCGCACGTACATCTCGCCGTCGCTGCTGGCCGAGGGCGCGATCCACCAGCTCATCGTGAACGGCCACCTGCCCGGCAACATCGCCAAGGTCACGGCGCTCATGAAGGCGCGCTGCGACGCGATGGTCGCCGGCCTGGTGCACATGCCGGCCGGCACCGCGTGCACCCCGCCCCTGGGCGGGTTCTTCATGTGGATGGAGCTCCCGGAGGGCCTGTCCGCGGATGCGCTGTTCCAGCCGGCGGTGGACGCGGGCATCACGTTTGTGAAGGGCAGCGACTGCTTCCTGGAGGGCGGCGAGCGCACCCTCCGGCTCGCCTACAGCGGGGTGTCCCCGGCGGAGATCGCCGAGGGCATGGAGCGGCTCGGCGCGGTCTTCAAGGCCGCGGCGGGGTAGACGGCATGACGGGCGAGCACCCGGGGGGCCTCACGCCCCCGCCCGGGGGCCCGCCCGAGCGTGCCCGCATCGACGAGGGGGACGCCCGGCGCATCGGCATCATCGGTGCGATCGTGCTGGGCATCTCGCTCCTGCTGATCTTCATCGTGGAGAACAGCCGGCAGGTGCGCGTGTCGTTCGTGTTCTTCGACGCCCAGATGTCGCTGATCTGGGTGATCGTGCTGTCGGCGGTCACCGGCTGGGTGGTGGGGTTCCTCCTGGCGCGCCTCATCCGCCGGCGGTTCCTCAGTCACCCGGACTGACGTCCGCCAGGCGGCGGCGGAGCCACTCGGTCCACCGCGGGTGCAGCAGCGCCTCGGCCGTGAGCGCGTCGCGGATCTCCTCCTCGGTGCCGCCGTTCCGGTGGATCCGGCCCAGGAATGCCATCGAGACCGGATGCGGACCCCGTCCGGCCCGCTCCACGGGGTCCCCCGCGCACACCGGCCCCGGCTCCAGCACCCGCACGTAGAACCCCAGGCGCGCGGCGTCGGCGAACTCCGCGACGAAGCGCTTGTCACCCATGCGGATGCCGAGCTTGAAGCAGGGCGTCCGGGGGATCGTGGCCTCCACCAGGGCGCCGCCGATGCGGAAGCGGTCGCCCACCAGCACGGCCTCGTCACGCAGACCGGTCACGGTGAGGTTCTCGCCGAAGGTGGCCGGCGGCAGGTCCCGCCCCAGCCGCTTCGACCACCAGGCGTAGTCGTCGGCGCTGTAGACGTACGCGGCCATGTGGGACCCGCCGTGCACCGAGAGGTCCGCCTGCCGGTCACCCGTCAGGCCCTCGGTTCCCAGCGCCACCGCGCCCTCGACCGGGGACTTGAAGATCGCGGTCATCACCGTCGCGCCGGCGTGCGGGACCTCCCGCGGCTCGCCGACGTTCACCGACACCACACGCTCAGACACCGGACCTCCGTTGGACGACCGCGTCATGCTGACACGCAGGTGATCACCGAGGATCGCATCTCCCCCGCGGGGCCGTACAGCCTCGCCCGGTCGGCGGCCACCGGCGCCTGCCCCACGCGCCGGTTCACCGGCGGCGTGCTCACCCTCGCCCTGGACGCTGAGGGCGGGCCGGCGATCGCCTCGGTGGCCCAGGACCGCGACGGCGGCCTGCGGGTACGGCTCGACGCGCCGGACCCCGACCGCGCGATCCCCCTGCTGCGCCGGTGCCTGGCGGTGGACGTGGACCCCACGCCGTTCTACGAGATGGCCGCGGGGGATCCGGTGCTGGGACCCGCCATCCGGCGGCTGCGGGGCATGCGGCCGCTGCCGCTCATGTCACCGGCGCACGCGCTGCTGCGCGGGGTGGCGGGACAGCTGGTGCGGCAGGTCGATGCCCGCCGCATCGAGTTCGCCGCGGTGCGTGCGGTGGGACGCGCGCATGGGGGCCTGCACCTGCCGCTGCGCACCGATGAGCTGCGCCGGGTGGGGATCCCGCCGCTGCAGTCCGCCGGCCTCGCCGCCCGGCGCGCCGAGCACCTGGTGCGCGCGGTGCGGGCCGTGGCCCCGGACACCCTGCAGGCCCTTCCCACCGACCGGGTGGTGGCCCGCCTGTGCGCGCAGCCGGGCATCGGCCCGTGGACCGCGGGGGTGGTGTGCACGATCGGCCTGGGCCGCCTGGACCACGGCCTGGTGGGGGATCTGGGCCTGGTGCGGCACATGGCCCACGCCGAGGGCCGGATGGTGGAGGGCCACGAGACCGCGGCGCTGCTGGAGCCGTACGCGCCGTACCAGGCGCTGGCCGCGATGTACCTCATCGCCGGCGGGCCCGGGGCCGGCATCCACGCGACGCCGGCGGCGATCGCGCGCGAGGTGGCGCGGGGTCAGAGGTCGCGCCGGTAACGCACCGACGGGATCCCCAGGCCGTCGGTCTGCGGGTCCATGCCGCCGTCCGGCGCCCAGCCCGCCCGCTCGTAGAAGCGCCGCGCCCGGGCGTTCCCCCGCAGCACCCACAGCACCGCCGCCGGGTGGCCCGCGTCGCGCAGGAGATCGACCGTGGCCGCCATCAGGGCGCGTCCCAGTCCCGACCCGATGCGCTCGGGGGAGACGTAGAGCGCGTAGATCTCTCCGGTGCCCGGGTCGGCCGCGCCCAGGAACTCCCGCACCGGCCCCGCGGAGGCGAAGCCGCGCACGGCGCCGTCCTCGACCGCCACCAGGTCGCGGGCGCCCGCCGGACCGCCGCGCCCGGCCAGGGTGTGCGCCCAGCGGGCGGCGCGCTCGTCCTCGTCCATCGCGTCCAGGAACCTGCGGGGCACGAGCCCGCGGTACGCGTGGCGCCAGGTCGCCACCTGCACGCGTGCGATCCCCCGGGCGTCTGCCTGCGTGGCCACGCGGATCAGCGGCGGGCGGGCGGACATGACCCGTACGCTATCGGTGATCGTCCGGCCCACGCTCGCGAGGAGGATCGGCCCATGCAGGCCAGCATCCTGCAGTCCGTGTTCCCCCAGGACACCAACTCCCTGGGCACCCTGTTCGCCGGGACACTGGTGGGGTGGATGGACAAGGCCGCGGCCTACGCCGCCATGCGCCGGGTGCGCGGCGGGGTGGTGACCGCCGCCATGGAGGAGATCGCCTTCCGGGAGCCCATCCGTCAGGGCGACCTGGTGGAGGTGGACGCCCAGGTCGTCTCCGTGGGCCGCACCAGCCTGCGCGTGCGCATCGACGTCTGGCGCGAGCGCCTGGAGGACGGCAGCCGCGAGCTGTGCGTGCAGGGCCACTTCACCCTGGTGGCCGTCGGCCGCGACGGCAAGCCGATCCCGGTGCCGCCGGAGCCGGTCCCCACGGCCTGACACGGGTGCATCGCCTCGACCACGTCTTCGTGATGTGCGCCCCGGGCGCACCGGAGGGACGCGCGCTCGAGGACGCCGGCCTGGAGTGCGTGCGGTCGCGGGCGCATCCCGGACAAGGCACGCACAACCGCTGCTGGTTCGTGGGCGACCTCATGCTGGAGTTGCTGTGGATCGATGACCCGGTCGCGGCCGCATCGCCGGGGGTCGCCCGCCTGCGGCTGCCCGAGCGCGACCGGTGGAGCGAGACGGGTGCCGCGCCGTTCGGCGCCGCCCTGCACGGCCCGGACGGCGAGCCGCCCTTCCCCGCGTGGGACTACGCGCCGCCGTACTTCCCGGACGGGCGCGTCATCCCCGTGGCGGTGGCACCGCCCTCAGAGCCGCTGCTCTTCATCACGCCGGGCGTGTCGGTGCCGACCGATCCGGAACGGCCGGCGGCGCGGTGCGAGATCCGGCTCCCCGCGTGGGACCCGGCAGGGCCGATGGCATCCCTGGCCGTGGCCGGGCTCACGTTGACCACCGGAGACCCACTGCTCTCCATCGCCCTGGAAGGCGGCTCACGCACCGTGGATCTCACTCCGGACCTGCCCATTCGGGTCAGGTTCTGATCCGGGCGCTCTGCGATCCGGGCTTTGCGAGGTGCAGCAGTTGTCTCGGCGCCCCGCAGGGGCGCCGACTGCTTTTCGTTTGTGGTCGTTCTCGTTGCTTTTCATCGCCTGGTCGACTCGCGCAAGCGCTGCCCATGTGCGCGTCTGGGGGCGTTGGCCCCAGGAACAACGCCTTGCGGCTGCGCTGCCACTGAGCCCAGCTCCCCATCCATGGGTCGCCCTCATCCATTCCTCGCCGTCCACAAGGGCTGCCGTGCCATCCCGATCAGTGGTGCACCGCATGATGAGGCGCCGCGCCGGGACGGCGCGGTTTCCACCCCTGGCGCGCTATCCGGTCAGCTCACCTGCAATTCGACTATCGGTACCCGTGTGGACGCTGATCCCAGACGGCCGCAGAGCACCCAATCCGGTGGACGACTGCCAAATGCAATCGGCTCATGGATGAGCCGAGCTGGTTGGTTGC
>LNFL01000099.1 GCA_001464275.1 Actinobacteria bacterium Ga0077560
CGCCTCGTGAACGCCAACGCGGCCCCCGCGGAGCGCGTCGACATGGTCGCCGCGACGGGCGCGCGGGTCACCCGCGTGGACGTGTTCTGGAAGGACGTGGCGCCCGACCGGCCGGCCGACCCCGCCGACCCGGCGGATCCCGCGTACCGCTGGGAGCGCCTCGACGACATCCTCACGCGCTTCACCGCGAAGGGGATCACGCCGATCGTCGCCGTGTTCAACGCCCCCGCATGGGCCACCGGCGGGGTCACCACGGTGAGCCCGGTGATGCCCTACAACTCCGAGCCGCCGGACCCCGCGGCCTTCGCGGACTTCATGCGGGCCATCAGCACGCGCTACTCCGGCACGTTCACCGCGGGGGGCGCGACCCTGCCGCGGGTGCGCCACTGGGAGCTGTGGAACGAACCGAACCTCAAGCTCTTCATGTACCCCAGGGGCGGGCCCCGCAGGTGGATCGACACCTACGCCGCGATGGTGCGCGCCGCCTATCCGGCCGTGAAGGCCGGCGGCGGCACCGACACCGTGGTCCTGGTGGGGGCGGCCGGCCCGCGCAGCCGGACGGGGGCGAACGCGGTGGGCGCGCGTGACTGGCTGGTGGGGCTGCGCGGCCGGGACGTCCCGCTCGACATGTACTCCCAGCACATCTACCCGGCGGCCGCGCCGCGGGAGATGACCCCGGCGTTCCCGGCGTGGGCCACCCTCGACCAGCTGCTCGACGAGCTCGAGACGTGGCGGCCCGGCCTGGAGGTGGCGATCACCGAGGCCGGCTACACCACCGCCGAGACGCCGTACCGCAAGACCTTCGTGTCCGAGGAGGAGCAGGCCGCGAACCTGCGGGACATCTTCCGCCTCCCCGCGGTCCGCGACCCCCGGGTGCGGGTGATCGTGTGGTTCAACCTCCAGGACAACCCCAACTGGCCGGCCGGCCTGCTGCGGGAGGACGGCACCCCCAAGCCGTCCTACGAGGTCTTCCGGGAGATGGCCGCCCAGCCCCAGCGGGGCTTCGCACCGCCCTCGGGATGACCGTGCCGGCCGCGGCGCGCGTCGCCGCGGCCGGGCTCACCGGCGCGCGCGGGTCCGCTCGACGATGTGGGCGATGCGCCACAGCGCGACCAGGTTGCCCTTCTCGCGGAACCGCTCACGCGCGGCGGTGAGCGCCTCGAGCGCGTCCGGGCGGTCCCCGCACAACCGCAGGACCTCGGCCAGGTCCATGAGGGCGTCCCCGGTCGCGGTGGGGTCATCGGTGGTCCGTGCCAGCTCGACCGCCCGGCGCGCGTGGCCCAGCGCGCCGTCCCGGTCGCCGGCGTGCGCCAGCAGCTTGCCCTCCACGCCGGCGAGGATCGTGTGGGTGGCGACGTCGCCCTCGCTCGCGGTGCCGCGGGAGAACACCAGCGCCTCGCGGGCGTCGTCCAGGCGCTCCTGGCGGTAGAGGGCCTCGGCGAGCAGCGCCGACGTGGTGGCGATGTAGTTCCGCTCGCCCATGGCGTCCAGGACCTCCAGGTCGCGGCGCAGCTCCAGCTCCGCGCCGGCCGGGTCGTCGGCCAGCAGCGCGATGGGCCCCGAGTCCAGCGACACGAGCGCCGCGTCCATGAGCCACCCGAGGTCCTCCAGCTCCTCGCGGCAGCGCCGGCACTCGGTGCGGGCGGCGTCGAGCTCGCCGCGCATCGCCCGCAGGTGGGCAAGCGCCCGCCGGGCGACGGCCTCGGCCTGACGGTCGCCCTCGACCTCGGCGATGATCGCCCGGCACCGTTCGATCGCCCGGTAGGCCGGCATGGGGCCGCGCAGCGACAGCAGCGCGAGCACCGGCTGCATGCGGTTCGCGAGCACCGGGTCGCCCGCCGCCCGGGCATGCCGCAGGGTCGCGGTGGCCGCCTGCTCGGCCGCGCCGAACCGGGAGCCGGTGAGCCGGACGTTCAGCAGCAGCCGCCACGCGCTCGCCAGCCCCTCGTCGTCACCCGTCGAGGTGAAGGCGGAGACGGCGCCCTCGGCCAGTGCCGCCGCCTCGTCGTCGTCCGGCCCGCCGCCGGTGGTGTACGACAACCGCGTCGCCTCGATGCGGGCCAGCGACGCGAGCCCCGCCGCGCCCGCCCGCCCGGCCCGCTGCGCCGCGCCCTCCAGCGTGGCGGCGGCCTCGTCGATGCGCCCGGTCTCCATCTCCGCCCGGCCCGCCTGCACCATCAGCCGCGCGGCCGGCGCATCGTCCTCCGGCAGCGCGCCCGCGGCCCTGCGCAGCAGGTTGGCGGCCGCCGGCATGTCGCCGCGCTCCAGGGCCCGCCGGCCGGCCGTCCCGAGCCGGTCGGCGGCGCGCCGGCCCAGCTCCCTGGCGTGCGCATCGAGCGGCCCCAGCTCCAGCCGGTAGCGGTGGGCCTGCTCCAGGTGGTGGCCCAGCGCGTCGGCCACCTCCGCCGGGACGTGCGGCGCCGTCTCGCCCCATTCGGCCAGCCGTTCGTGCAGGACCGCCCGGGTCCGCTTGAGCAGCCCCTCGTAGGTCACGTCCCGGATCATCGGGTGCGCGAACCGATGCGGGCCGCCGCCGGGCCCGGGCGGGGGCACCACCAGGTCGCGTGCCGTCAGGTCGGGCAGCACGTCGTCGATCCGCGGGGCGGTCCCGGCATCGCACACCACGCGCAGCGCCTCCCGGGAGAACTCGGCGCCCACCACCGCGGCCGCCTCCAGCACCTCCCGGTGGGTCGCGGGAAGGTCGTCCACGCGGGTCGCCACCAGCACCTCGATCGACGGCGGGATCGTCACCTGATCGATGTCGCCGCGCACGCGCCAGCGCCGCCCGTCGTGCTCGAGCGTCCCGGAGTCGACCATCATCGAGACCAGCTGCTCGGCGAACAGTGGGTTCCCGTCCGCGGCGCGCACGATGCGCTCGACCACCGCCGGCGGCGCGGCGGCGCCCCCGAGCAGGTCTCGCACGATCGCCGCGGCGGCGTCGTCCCCGAGCGGGCCCAGCTCCACCACCCCGCCGCGGGCGGCCTCCACCAGCTCCGGCCGGCGGTCCCGCACGTCCCCCCGGGCCGCCGCGAGGATCATCAGCCGGGCATCCTCGGCCTCGGTGAGGTGGGTCAGCAGCTCCACCAGCGTCGGCTCGGCCAGGTGCGCGTCGTCCACGTGGATCACCACCGGCCGCCGCGACGCCAGCCGCGCGACGACCCGGCGCACCGCCCAGAACAGCTCGGGCAGGGCGTGCACGACCGGCGAGTACCCGGACAGGGAGGCCAGGCGGTCCGCCACGGCCCGGTCGCCGCCCGCGAGGGCGTCGAACAGCTCGCGCGCGGCGGCCGGTCCGTCACCCGGGGCGATGCCGGCGGCCCCACGATCGGCCGGAACGTGATGCCCTCGCCATGGGCCGGGCAGTGCCCGTGCAGGACCAGCGCCCCCTCGGCCGTGGCGCGGGCCGAGAACTCCCCGGCCAGGCGGCTCTTGCCGACGCCGGGGTCGCCGGCGAGCACCACCAGCCGCGGCCGGCCGGCGGCGGCCACCTCCAGCGCGGCCTGCAGGCGGGCGAGCTCGGCCTCCCGGCCCGCCAGCGGGGTCGCTGCCCGTGCCCGGGCGCGGGCGCGCGCCGGGCCCACGCCGACCAGCCGCAGCGCCGTCACCGGCTCGGCGCGGCCCCGCACGGTGAGCGGCTCCAGGGCGTCCGCCCGCACCCGGTCCCCGGCGAGCGCCGCCGTGACCGACCCCAGCAGCACCTCACCCGGCGCGGCGGCCTGCTGCAGGCGGGCCGCGACGTTCACCGCGTCCCCGGTGACCAGCCGCTCACGCCCGGCGCCGCTGCCGGCGACCAGGTTGCCGGTGTTCACGCCCACGCGCAGCCGCAGCGGGGGCGACCCGGACGCGACGAGCCCGGCGTTGACGCCTGCCAGGGCGTCCCGGATCTCCGCGGCCGCCAGCACGGCGCGCAGGGCGTCGTCCTCGCGCCGCCGCTCCAGGCCGAACACGGCCATCACGGCGTCGCCGATGTAGCGCTCCACGGTGCCCCCGTGCCGTTCCAGCACGGCCCGGGCCCCGGTGAACCACCGGGTCGCCGCATCGCGGTCCGGCGCGCCCGCCCCGTCGGCGGTGGTCACGTCGGCGAAGACGATCGTGACGGTGCGGCGGGTCTCGCGGGCGGCGGCGTCTCCGGCGGTCGCCGCGCCGCCCGCGGCGCGCCGGGCCTCCAGCGGCTCGGTCACCTCCACCAGCAGCCGGGCGCCCGGTCCGGCAGGTGCGGTGCGCACCGCGGGGCCCGCGCCGGCCGCGGTGGCGTCGGCCATCACCACGCCGAGCCCCGGGGCGCTGCGCTCCAGCAGCCCGGCGGTGTCGGCGGCGGCGCCCGAGATGACGCGGTCGCCGGCGGCGTCCGCCACCTCCAGGTCGCCGGTGGCGATCCCGGTGCGGGTGACCAGGCGCACGCCCCAGCGTGCCTCCAGCCGGTCGTTCAGCGTCCCGACGGCCGCCAGGGTCTCCGCCGCGGCGCGCACGGCGGGGAGCGCACCGTCCGTGCCGTCGTCGGGGGCGTCGAGGCCGAAGACCGCCACCACGGCGTCCCCGACGACCTTCTCGATGCGTCCGCCGTGCGCCTCGAAGACGGCGCGGACCTCGTCGAAGTAGCGGTGCAGGACCTCGCGCAGGGACTCGGGGTCGAGCCGCTCCGCGAGGGCGGTCGACCCCTCCAGGTCGGAGACCACGATGGTGCCGCGGCGACGGGAGGCCGCGACACCATCGTCGGTGGTCAGCCCCTGATCCAGGGGTCCCCCTGCGGCGCGAGCACCGTCAGGATCACCGGGGTCCCGCCCTTCCCGCCGGACCGGGTCTGCACGCAGGGCGGCGCCGGCGAGTACTTGGAGCAGTCCGGCAGCAGGCCCAGGAACGTGCCGTCGGCCTGCCGGGGCGCCGGAAGGCGGGTGCGCGCCGTGAAGGCCAGCGGCGACCGGAAGCACAGCTGATACAGCGAGGCGCTCCTTGTTGGGCTCAGCACCGTGTAGCGGACGGTCTTGGTGGCCGCCGCGGGGCCGCCGGTGCCGGTGGTCACGTCGAACAGCAGGATCTCACCGGTCTCGGTGTAGGACGGGCAGTCCAGGGACGGCGCGTCCGCCGGTCCCAGCGAGAGCACCAGCAGGTCACCCGTCGCCGCGTCGCCGCTGGTGACGGTGGCCTGGGTGTTCGCGCGGGATGAGGAGCCCGTGCAGGTGGCACCCGCGGTGCACCGCTGGGCCGTGTCCACGATGGTGAACGCGGAGGACTGCGGGCCGGGACCGGGGATCCCCGTGGATGCCGCCGTGAGGCGGTAGCCGCCGGAGCTGCGGTTGAGGGTGGGGGCGAACGACGCCACGCCGGCGGCGGGGACGGCGGTGAGCGTGCCGGCCAGCGTCCCGCCCGCCGGGTTCGCGCCCAGCGCGACGGTGATGGGCGCCGTCCACCAGCTCACCCGCGCCGCCCCGCTGCCGTCCAGCACCTCGACGCGCACCGGGCGCGGGCCGGCGGGCGTGTAGGGGTCGGCGGTGATGGTGGTGTTGCGCTGCGCCGAGGCCGGCTGGCCGTCGGCGGTGAAGGCCAGGGAGCATCGCCCGTCCGCCCGCAGCGCGGGCTGCGGAGTGGCGATGGTGAAGTCGTTGCCGGTGCCGTTGAAGTCGTTGGACTGCTTGACCGCGGTGGCCCAGACGTAGGGGTTGGCGGGGGCGCAGGGCACGCGGGCGGTGAGGGACAGCGCGAGGTTCCGCAGCTTGATGACGCCGCCGGCGACGACGGGCGCCGTGGCGCCCGCTGGGGACAGCGTCAGGGGGGCGCCGGGCGCGAGGGCGATGCCGGCCGGGATGGTCACGTTGGCGCTGCCGAGGCGCTGCTCACGCGCCCGGTTGGTGATGCTGATGGTGATGCGCGGCGCGGCGCCGGCCCACGCCTGGGCGCCGGCGTCGGAGGGGGCGCTGTCGGGCGTGGCGGTGATTGCCGTGGCGAAGGTCTTGCGGGAGTGGTCATCCGCGATCGCGGCGGTGGCGGCGACGCCCGCCGCGACCGCGAGGATGGCGGCCGGCACGGCGAGACGGCGACCGGGTCGCGCAGGTGACATGGGGTGGTGTCCTCTCCAGGATGTGGACGGTCGGGGCTCGGCGGGGGCCGGCCCGGCGTGACGCTATGCCACCCGGGCCCGTCCGGACCCCCCACGAACGGCCAGCACGGCGGCCGCCTGTATACATTCACCCATGGGCCCCGCTCGTGCCGTCGGCCGCCTGGCCAAGCCTTTCGGCAGCGCGTTGGACATCAGGCCAAACCGGTGTGCGGGACGGTCATCGGCGGACTGGTGGGCCCTCCGGTTTCTCCGCAGGGCCAGCGCCGCCGGGGGAATCATGGCCGGATGGCCCAACCTGATTTCCCGGGTCCCCGGATAGCGTCCGGCCGGACCCGGGGGCGGGCACGTGCCCCTGTTCGCTTCTGGAGAGGAGATGGATGGCGACCGGAACCGGTGAACCCGCGACGTCCACGGGCCCGTTCGGCGATGAGGTGCGCGAGATCCTGGAGGGCCTCGCATCGCTGGGCGGCGGCACGGTGGCCGACTACATCCCGGAGCTGGGGAAGGCCGATCCCTCCTGGTTCGGGATCGCCGTGGCGACCATCGACGGGGCGGTCCACGAGGCGGGTGACAGCCGCCTGCCGTTCACCATCCAGTCGATCTCCAAGCCGTTCGTCTACGGGATGGCGCTGGAGGACCGGGGCCGGGCCGAGGTGATGCGCCGCGTCGGGGTGGAGCCGACGGGGGACGCGTTCAACTCGATCGAGATCGACGAGGTGTCGCTGCGGCCGTTCAACCCGATGGTCAACGCCGGCGCCATCGTGACGTCCGGGATGGTGCGCGGCGACGACCCGCAGGAGCGCCGGGAGCGCGTGATGTCGTTCCTGTCGGCCTTCGCGGGCCGGGAGCTGGGCATCGACGACGAGGTGTTCCGTTCCGAGGCCGAGACCGGCGACCGGAACCGGGCGATCGCCTACTTCATGCGGGCCCACGGCATGCTCGACGACGTCGACGACGTGCTCGACCTCTACTTCCGCCAGTGCTCGGTGCTGGTGACCTGCCGCGACCTGGCGGTCATGGCCGCCACGCTCGCGAACGGCGGGCTCAACCCGGTGACCGGCGACCACGCGCTGCATCGCACCCACGTCGAGAGCGTGCTGAGCGTCATGGCCACCTGCGGCATGTACGACTACGCCGGCGAGTGGCTCTACACGGTGGGGCTGCCGGCCAAGAGCGGCGTCGCCGGCGGCGTGATCGCCGTGCTCCCCGGCCAGCTGGGGATCGGGGTGTTCTCCCCGCCGCTCGACGCCCGCGGGAACTCGGTGCGCGGCATCGCGGTCTGCCAGGAGATCTCCCGCCGGTACCAGCTCCACCAGTACCGGCCCGGCCTGCTGTCCACCAACGCGGTGCGCCGGCGGTACCGCGGGGACGTGGCGCGCGGGCGCAGGACGCGCACCCCGGAGGAGATCGCCGTGCTCGACCGCGAGGGGGCGCGCATCGGGGTGTACGAGCTCCGTGGCGAGCTGTCGTTCGGTCCCACCGAACGGCTCGTCCGGGCGGTGCTGGGCGACCTCGACGAGCTGGACCACGTGATCCTGGACATGCGGCGCATCACGGCGATCGACGAGGTGTCGGCGGTGATGCTGGAGCGCCTGGGCGGCATCGCCGCCGAGCGCGGCAGCCGGTTCATCGTGGCGAACGTGGAGGAGGGGCGCCTGGAGGTGGAGGCGGCCGCCGACCTGGACGAGGCCCTGCTGCGGTGCGAGGACGACCTGCTCGAGGAGGCCCTCGGCCCGCGCGACCACGTGGTGGTGGAGCTCGCGGACCAGCCGCTGCTCAGCGGCCTCTCGGCGGCGGAGATCACGTCGCTGGACGCGATCGCGGACCACGGCCGGCTCGCCGCGGGCGAGGTCCTGTGCCGGGAGGGCGACGAGGCCCGCGAGATCTGGTTCATCCGCTCGGGATCCCTGCGCGTGCAGGTGGACCTGCCCGACGGCGGGGTCAAGCGGCTGCTCACCATGGGTCCCGGCGCGGCGGTGGGGGAGATCGCGCTGCTCGACGGCGGACCCAGGTCCGCCACGGTGGTCGCCGAGATGGCAAGCGAGGTGGTGGGGCTGTCCCTTCCGGCGATCGAGCGCATCGGCGCGGAGCACCCGGGGCTGGTCACCACCCTGTACCGAAACCTCGGGCGGCTGCTCGCCTGGCGCCTGCGGCGCACGACCGACCAGGTGCGCAGCCTGGAGCAGTGACCCGTGGCAGGATGGGGACATGGCGGAGCTCCGGTGCGCGGAATGCGGTGAGCGGCTCACCCGCGGGCGGCACGCCGGCACGTTCACCCACGTGAGCCGGCTGGTGGCCGCCTGCGACCTCAACGCCGACCACGCGCCGGTCCCGGACTGGGCGGCCCTGGGTGAGCGGCCGTGCGCGGTGTGCGGCGAACCGGTGGCGTGGCGCGACGGCGCCTTCGCCCACACCGGGGCGGGGGCCGGTCACCCCGCCGACCCCCTGCTCCCGGCGTTCTGACCTACCGCACGATCCGCAGGGTCAGGCGGGCCGGCGGCGAGGCGTTGCCCGCGGCGTCCACCGCGGTGACCGTCACCCGGTAGGTCCCCCGGCGCAGGCCGAGCCGCCGCAGCGGGATGCTCACGCGCCCGGCCGCGACGCGGGCGGTGATGACCACCGGCCGCGGCACCAGCCGCGTGCACGGCCGCGCCGCCGCGGGCGCGAGGGCGGGGGCCACGCACCGCCCGGCGCGGCGACGGCCGGGTGTGAGGCGGGCGACGGCGACGCGCATGGTCGCCGCCTCGCCCACGCGGGCCGTCACGACGGCCGCCCGGCCCAGTCGCGCGACGCTCCCGCGCATGAGCACCGTCACCATCGGGGCGGTCACGTCCGATCGCGGCGGGGCGGTGACACCGCCACCGCCCGGCGCCGGCTCCGAGCCCCCGCCGGGCGGCGCGACCGGGAACTCGTGGGCCCCCATGTCGATCGCCGGTCCGGATACGCGCGGCCGGCCGTCGCGGTCCACCGGACCGGCCTCCGGGGCCGGCACGCCGGCGTCCAGGGCGGGGGATCCGGGCGTGAGACGCAGATCGAACCCGGCGAGCACCGGCCCGGGCGGTGCGACGAAGCCGGGGTCGCCCGCCCGGTTGCCGGTCCCCTCCTCGATGGCGCCCGCAGCCGCGCTGGTGCGGAGGGGAACACGCGTGGTCCAGCTGGAGCTCGCGACGCGCAGCGTTCCCCCGTAGCCGAAGGTCCCCGGGAGGCAGGTCACGCCCACGTCCGCGGTGAGGTCGGTCGCGCCCCGCGCGATGCTGTTCACGATCTCCACCCGCGAGGGCACGCCGGGGCCGACGGGCGCGCAGCCCGAGGCGGAGCGGATGGCCCGCCCCCGGGGCGCGACGGCGGTCACGTTGACCAGGCGCAGTGCGCTCGCGGCGCCGGGGAGCGACATGCCGTCACCGGCGATCGCGTCGCCGTCGACGGCGGGGTTCACCGCCACCGTGCTCACCACCAGGCCGTTGCCGCTGATCGCGGGCACCGGGCCGGCCAGGGCGGTGCTGCGGCGCACCACCGCGGCGGGGCCGTGGATCCTCAGGCCGCCGGTCACCGTGCTGTCCTCCACCAGGCCGGAGGTCATCACCGCGACCGGGAACGTGCCGCGGGCGAACCCCTCCAGCGACACCGTCGACCGGCGCAGCACGCCGGCGTCGCCCAGGAGCAGGCAGCTGGTCCCGGTGCGCCCGATGAGCGTGCTGTCCTCGATGACCAGCGCGGTGGTCGGCACGACCGCCTCCGCGCAGCGCGCGGCGTCCAGGACCGATCGCCGCACCGTCACCCCGGCGCCGGGCGTCGTGGACAGCGCGGTCCCCGCCGGCGCGGTGTTGCGGATCGTGACGCCGTGGATGACGTTGCCGGTGCCGGAGACGGTGTACGCCGGGCCGTCACCGCGGTACTCGTAGACCGGCGTCTCGCCGGACCGGGCGGCCAGAGTGAGGGGGACGGCGGGGGCGATGCCCGACATGCCGCCGGGGTAGCGGCCGCCGGCCATGAGGACGGTGTCGCCGGCGACGGCGACCTCGAGCGCCCGGGCGAGGCCGCAGGGCAGGGCGGCGTCCAGGCAGGGGGTCGCCCCCATGCCGTCCGGCGCGGCGTGGCGGGTGGCGGCCGACGCGGGGGCCGCCAGCACCAGGAGGGCCGCGGCGGCGAGGAGCAGGGGACGGCGGGACATCGGAACTCCTTTCGGATGGTCGATTCCATCCTGGGTTCCGGCCGTACCGCCGTCCGTCCGCGCCGTGACGGTTCACGTGTCACGCCCGTGACACGTGAACCCAGGGGGGGCTACGCCGCCGGCGTCGTGCGGAACGCCACCGCGATCACCACCGTCACCGATCGCGGGACGTCGCAGACCCGGCGCGCCTTGCCGCGCACCTTCACGGTCTCGTCGTTCCTGGTCACGGTGCGCAGGGGGCGCACCGAGCCGCAGTACCGGCCCGGTCCGAACCGCCCCGGCGCCGCCAGCGAGGCCGACTGCTCGGTGATCCCGAGGATGCCGCCCAGCGGCAGCGCCGCGGCGGAGGTGAGGCTGGTGGCGAGTTCGCGGGCGCGGTCCAGCGCGGCGGGCATCGCCCGCACCCGCGCCTGGGCGACGGCCTGGGCGATCTCCGTCTCGGTGGGGTCCTCGGGCGGCAGCACGCGGGCCGACCCCGTTCCGAGGACCGTGATCTGGCCGGCCACGGGCTCCTGGGCGCCCGCGAGGGCGACGGGCGCGAGGAGGGCGGCGGCGGTGGCGAGCAGGGCTCGGCGCATGGAGGCTCCTGGATCGGGGTGGGGTGGCCTGTGCTGAATTGTCCGCATGGGGCTCGGACGTTACGCCGCGTGACCGCGGCCGCGGGGGCTGCCACGATGGGGGTCGTGGGGCACGGACATCATCACCACCACCATCACCATCACCACGTGGGTGACGGTGTGCGCCCGCTCACGGTCGCGCTCGCTCTGAACGCCGGCTACACCGCGGTGCAGGTGGTGGTGGGGCTGGCGGCGGGATCCGTGGCGCTGCTCGCCGACGCCGGCCACAACCTCTCGGACGTGCTGGCCCTGGCGGTCGCCCTCGGCGCGGTGTGGTTCGCGCTGCGGCCGGCCACGCCCCGGCGCAGCTTCGGGTACCGGCGCGCCGAGATCCTGGCCGCGCTGGTGAACGCGCTCTCGATCGTCGCGGTCGCCGGGATCATCCTCTACGAGGCCATCCGCCGGCTCTCGGATCCCCCCGACGTGCCGGGCGCATGGCTCATGGCGGTGGCGGCCGGCGGCATCGCGGTGAACGCGGTGAGCGCCTGGATCATCCACCGGGCCGCGCGCGGCCGCGACGACCTCAACCTGCGCGCGTCGTTCCTGCACCTGGCCGGTGACGCCCTGGCGTCCCTGGGCGTGGTGGTCGCCGGCGCCCTGGTGGTGCTGTTCGACTGGCGGCTCGCCGACCCGCTCATCGCCATCGCCATCGCGGGGCTCATCGCCGTGAGCACCTGGAGCGTCCTGCGCGACGCGGTGCTGGTGCTGCTGGAGGCCGCGCCGCGCGGCGTGGATCCCGAGGAGGTGGGCGCCGCGCTGGCCGCCGCCCCCGGCGTGGTGGAGGTGCACGACCTGCACATCTGGAGCGTCTCCAGCGACTTCCCCGCCATCGCGGCCCATGTGGTGGTGACCCACGACTGCGACTGCCACCGGGTCCGGCGGGAGCTCGAGGAGGTGCTGGAGCACCGGTTCGGCATCGGCCACAGCACGCTGCAGATGGAGCACCGCCAGGCGCGCCTGCTCACGCCCGGCGCCGCCGTCGCGGGCTGCTCGTCGGGCTGCCACTGACGTTCCCTCCGGGGCCCCGGGCAGCGGCCACCGGCGCGGCGCGGATGCGGTCGACGGTTCGCTGCGACACGCTGGGATCGCGCGGGCGCGTCCGCCCGCGGGACGCCGGGAGGGCACCGTGACCACGCTGCTGATCCACTACACCGTGAACGACCTCGAGACGTTCCGGGCCGAGTTCGACGCCTTCGAGCCGACGCGGCGCGCGCACGGGGCGACCGCCGCCCGCCTGCTGCGCGGTGAGGGCGACCCCCTGCGGGTCGTGGTGCTCATCGACTTCCCGTCGCACGAGGCCGCCCACGGGTTCGAGCACGATCCGGCGCGGGCCGCCGCCCTGCAGCGGGCCGGCGTCGCCGGCGGCTCGGACCGCGTCGAGTACCTCACCCCGCTGTCCGGCTGACGCCGCGCGGGGCGGGATGTCCGCGATCCCCGGTGCGTCCGGCCCATCCCGGGCGCCCGGCCGCGGGACCGGTGATTCGATATGTCATCGATATCTCCAGATCCCGAGCGGACGGAGGTCCATGATGCTGGAGGTTCCCGTGCTGACCGACGCGGAGGAGGAGATCCTCCGCCACCCCGAGGACCGGTTCCCGGCCGATGCCGCGTTCGACACGCTCGACCTGGAGCAGTTCCTCCAGGGCGCGCTGGTGGAGCGGGAGAAGGCCTGGATCGATCCGCGGGAGATCACCGGCGGCGACGACTGATCGCACCGCCCACCCGGCGCGGGGGGCCGCACGGCCCGCCGATCACCCGTGCCGGCGCCGCGGTCCCGCCCGTGGCGGCTAGGAGCTGAAGCCCGGGGCGTCCGGGTCCTCACCGGCGTGCTCGCGCAGGAAGCGCTCGAGCTCGGAGGCGAGCTCCTCACCGGTGGGAAGCCGTTCCTGCCCCTCGTCGCCCTCGCCCATCAGCTCCAGGCGGCCCACGATGTCGCGGGTCTCGGGGTCCGTCTCGACGGCCTGGTCGAACCGCTGGTGCTCCACCGTCGCGGCGGCGCGCAGCCCGCCGGCCGGGAGGCTCACGTCCAGGTGGCGGCCGAGGTGCTCGATGAGGGCGACGCTGGCCGCCGCGTAGCCGGTGCCCGCGTAGGGCGGCACCTGCGCGAAGAAGCCCACGGCGGGAAGCCCTCCGCGGCTCACGCCGATCTCGAGCACCGACAGCGCCGCGGCCGGGACGCGCAGCAGGCCCGAGGGGCCCGGCACCTCGCCGTTGCGCAGCAGGCCGGTGTCGGAGGCCGTCGCCATCACCGGCACGGGGCGCGTGTGGGGCACGGCGGCGGGCACCGCGCCCAGGCTCACCCACTGGACGACGCCCAGCGTGCGGCACAGCTCACCGAGCTCCCGCGCGAGGGTCTCCCAGCGCAGGTCCGGCTCGGCGCCGGCGAGGATGAGCAGGTCGCGGTCGCCGTGGCGAACGTGGCGCACCGCGAGCTCGGGCCAGACCAGGTCCTTCAGGACCCCGTCCATGACGTCGAGGACCGGACGCCGGGATCGGTAGTCGAACAGCTCGTCGCCGCGGAAGCGCGCCACCAGCGTGGCGTCACGTGAGATCTGCTCGACCGCCGCGCTGGCCGCGCCTGCGGCGTCCACCCAGCCGTCGAGTGCCGCGATGATCACCGGATCGGTGAGGGCGGGGAGGTCCGGTTCCAGGTCGTAGAGCATCGGCCGATCATAGGGGTCCGCCGCCGCGCCGGGTCTGGGACGCGCCCCGGCGGCCCGTCCCGCCCCGGTCCAGGGGCGGCAGGCCCCCGGTGATCGCCGCCGGCCGGTCCGGCAGCGGCGGCAGGGCGGTCGCGGTCGCCGCCGGCGGACGCGTCGGCGCGGGGGTCCGGTGGGTGCCGAGGATGCGGACGGCCAGCAGGCCGCCCACCAGCCCCATGGATCCGATGTAGACCAGGCGGGCCCAGGGCGTGCCGGTGTCGGTGCCCTGCGCGATGCCGTGCACGAGCGCCGTGCCGTAGGCGGCGAAGGCCAGGTGGTGCAGCTGCCGCCAGCGGGCGTAGCCGATGCGGGACCGCAGGCGCGTGCTGAGCCAGACGGCGACCGACAGCTCCATCGCGATCACCCCCATCGCGGTCCACAGCGGCTCCCGGTCGCTCGCGAACGGCACGAGCACCTCGGCGACGCCGAAGCCCTCGTCGGGGTGCGCCACCAGGGTGAGGACGTGCAGCGCGGTGAAGGCGAGGGCCGCCATGGTCACGAAGCGATGGATCTCGGTGGTCATCGCGCGCGGCCACCGGGGGCTCGCCAGCCGCAGGCTCGCGACCAGGCCCAGCGCGACGCTGGCGGTGAGCAGGCCGTACGCGACGAAGCCGCCGGCGCGTGCGAGGTACCAGAGCATCTCGCCGGTCATCGGTGCGCCCCCTGGCGGTCGCGGGCGGGCCACGCGCCCACCACGACCGGCGGGCCGTCCCGGCGCACCAGCAGGCCGTGCAGGCCGCGTGAGGACAGGAAGGCGGCGCCCTCGTCGGCGCCGAGGATCAGCGCGGCCGTGGCGGCGACCTCCGCGTCCTGGCACCGGGCCGCCACCACGCTCGCCGACGCCAGGTCGGTGCGGGCCGGAAGGCCGGTGCGGGGGTCGATGGTGTGGTGGGCGGGGCCGTCCTGGGTGGACCACCTGCGCCGCGTGGTGCTGGAGGTCGCGAGCGCGCCCCATCGCAGCGGCACGCGGGCCGGCGGCGAGGCACCCTCGATCTCCACCGTCCATGCCCGGGCACGGGGCGGCAGGCCCCACACCGCCAGGTCGCCGCCGGCGCTCACCGCGCCTCCCGGAACCCCCTGCCGGCGCATCATCCCGGCGGCGGCGTCCACGGCCATGCCCTTGGCGATGCCGCCCAGGTCGAGCTCCAGGCCCGGCGGCAGACGCAGCATGCGGCGGTCGGTCAGCAGCACCCGCCGCCAGTCGCCCCCGGGCCGGGGCGCGGCCGGGAGGGGCGGGAGGTCCGACGGGTCCATCTCCGCGAACGGGCGGTCGTACCCGGCCTCGCGCAGCTGCGCGGCGAGTCCCGGGTCGAACAGGCCTCCGGTGGCGTGGGCGGCCAGGAGCGCCTGCCCGACGACCTCGGCAAGCAGCGGGCCGGCGACACCGACTCCGCGGGCGTTCAGCACCGACAGCTCGGACTCGGGACGAAAGCGGCTGAGGGTGGCCTCCCATTCCTCGAACAGCTCGCGCACCCGGTGCCCGGCGGCGACGTCCTGCGAGGGGATGAGCACCTCCACCGTGGTGCCCATGGCGGGGAAGCGCAGCCGGCTCATGCCCGCCGGCGTGGCGACGCGCCCGGCCATCACGACCCGCCCGACCGCATCACGGGCGCGCCGGAGCCCTGGTCCTGCGAGAAGAAGTCACCCGAGTCCTGCGAGGCGTCTCCCTCGAAGAACCCGCTCCCGTTCTGGGTCTGCTGGACGGCGTCCTGCGCGGCGGGCGTGGCGGCCGATGCGTCGTCACCACCGGTGCCGGTGGTCGCGACGGCGCCGCCGATCGCGGCGAAGGCCGCGGCGGCCGCGACGAGGATGCCCGTCTTGATGCGCGACAGGCGCCGCTCGTTGCGTGCTCTGGGTGACTGCTGGGGGGTGTCCATCGTGTCGGCTCGTTTCGCGAGTTCCCGTGTCCGCGCTCCACGCTAGGTCCGGCCCCTGAGAGGCCGCTGAGAGCGCCGCGGTGGTTTCGTGAAGCGGGCCGTCCGGGGGCTGCGGGGTTCCCCCACCCCGCGGCGGGGGCGCTCGCCGATGACGCCGTGGCCGCGCCGCGCGAGGGTGACCGTGTGATGCGCACGCCCGTCGCGACCACCACCGCCGGGCTCACCTCGCAGGAGGCCGCCCGCCGGCTCCGGGAGACCGGACCCAACGTCCTGCGCGAGGAGCGCGGTCCCTCGCGCCTGCGGCGGCTGCTCGGGAACCTCACCCACCTGTTCGCGCTGCTGCTGTGGGCCGGGGCCGTGCTCGCGCTGCTGGGCGGGCTCCCGGCGCTGTCGGCCGCGATCGTCGTTGTGGTGATCGTGAACGCCCTGTTCGCGGAGGTGCAGGAGCACCGTGCCGAGCGCGCGGTGCTGGCGCTGCGCCGGATGCTCCCGGTGTGGGTGATGGTGCGGCGCGACGGCGTCGCCGTGCGCGTCCCGGGCGAGGAGGTGGTCCCCGGGGACCTGGTGCTGCTCGCCGCCGGTGACCGTGTCTGCGCCGACGCGGACCTGGTGCGCGCCGCCGCCCTGCGGGTGGACGAGTCGGCACTGACGGGCGAGAGCGAGGGCGTGGAGCCGCAGGAGCGGGTCTTCGCGGGCACCTTCGTCACCTCCGGGTCGGCCGAGGTGATGGTGACCGCCACGGGGATGGACACACGCTTCGGCCGCATCGCGGCGCTCACGCAGGGCACCCGCCACGGCCGGAGCCCGCTGGAGCGCGAGCTGGACCACGTCACCCGGATCGTCGCGGTGCTCTCGGTGGGCATCGGCGCGGTGTTCTTCGTGGTTGCCGGGCTGCTGGGGATGAGCCTGAGCGACCGGTTCGTGTTCGCGATCGGGGTGATGGTGGCCAACGTGCCCGAGGGCCTGCTGCCCACGGTGACCCTGTCGCTTGCGCTGGCGACCCAGCGCATGGCCGGCCGCAACGCCCTGGTGCGGCGGCTGTCGGCCGTCGAGACGCTCGGCGAAACCACCGTCATCTGCACCGACAAGACCGGGACGCTCACGCAGAACCGCATGACGGTCGTTCGCACCTGGCGGCCGGAGGGCGCCGATCCGGCGGCCTTCATGCAGGCGGCCATGCTGTGCGGGGACGCGGCGCGCACCGGGCCGGGGCGGGTCTCGGGCGACCCCACCGAGGCGGCCCTGCTGGTGATGGCCGAGGACGCGGGCCTCGACCAGGCGGCGGTGGCCGCGGCGGCTCCCCGGGTGGCGGTGTTCCCGTTCACGGCCGAGCGCCGCCGGATGTCGACGGTGCACGCGACCGCGGGCGGGCGGATCGCCTATGTGAAGGGCGGGGTCGAGGCGATGCTGCCGCGCACCCGGCTCTCGCCGCGCGCGATGGAGACCGCCGAGGCCGCCGCCGCCGCGATGGAGCACGACGCCCTGCGCGTCCTGGCGCTGGCCCGCGGGGTCGTCCCGGACGGTGCGGAGGCCACCGAGGACGCGGTGGAGCGCGATCTGGAGCTGCTCGGGTTCGTGGGCATCGAGGACCCGCCCCGGCCCGGCGTGACCGACGCGCTGCGGCGGTGCCGGGCGGCGGGCGTGCGCGTGCTGATGGTGACCGGCGACAGCGGCCGCACCGCCGCAGCGGTCGCGCGGGAGATCGGCCTGGTGGACGGGGACCCGCACGTCATCACCGGCGCCGAGCTGCGCGAACTCCCGGACGAGGAGCTGCGTGTGCGGCTGGCCGAGCGGCAGGTGGTGTTCGCCCGCACGGACCCGGAGCAGAAGCTGCGGCTCGCGCGCGTGCTGCGCGGCATGGGCGAGACGGTGGCCATGACCGGGGACGGGGTCAACGACGCGCCGGCGCTCAAGGAGGCCGACATCGGCGTCGCGATGGGCAGCGGCACGGACGTGGCGAAGGAGGCCGCCGACATCATCCTGCTGGACGACGACTTCGCCTCCGTGGTCGCGGCGGTCGAGGAGGGGCGGGCCGTCTACGACAACATCCGCCGCTTCACGGCCTACCACTTCTCCTCGAACGTGGGCGAGCTCCTGCCCTTCCTGGCCTGGGGCGTTGCGCTGGGCGCGATGCCGCTGCCGCTGGTGGTGATGCAGGTCCTGGCCATCGACCTGGGCACCGACATGCTCCCGGCGATCGCCCTGGGCACCGAGCGCGCGGAGCCCGGCGTGATGGACCGCTCGCCGCGCCCCCGGGGCGAGCGCCTGCTGAACCGCACGGTCCTGGGGCGGGTCTACGGGTGGGTCGGCCTCTGGGTCGCCCTCGCCGGGATCTCCAGCTTCCTGTTCGCGTACGCGCTCGAGGGGTGGCGGCCGTGGGAGCACATGGCCGACGAGGGGCCGGTCTACCTCACCGCCACGGCGATGACCTTCGCCGGCGTGGTGATGGGCCAGGTGGGGGCCGGGCTGGCGATGCGCACCACCACCGCCCCGGTGCGGTCGGTGGGGCTCTTCACCAACCGCCTGCTGCTCGTCGGCATCGCCGCCGAGATCAGCCTCGTCGCGATCCTGAGCTACACGCCCGGGCTGCGGGACGTGTTCCACATGGGGACCCTGGGGCCGTGGCACTGGCTGTGGCTGTGCATCTGGCCGCCGGTCGTGCTGGCCGCCGAGGAGGCGCGCAAGCGCGTGGCGCGTTCCCGCAAAGCGTAGGCCTGGGATACGCTCGCCAGCGTGGGTGGGGGAGCCGGAGCCGGCGGTCGCCGTGGGGCCGCGCTGGTGGGGCGCGCGCAGACGCGGCGCGAGCTCACGCGGTTCATCGAGCGCGCGGGCGCCGGCGCGCGCGTCGCCTGCCTCACCGGGGAGGCGGGGATCGGCAAGACCCGGCTGGCGGTCCGCTGCGCCGAGCACGCCGAGGGCCTGGGCATGCGGGTCATGACCGGCCACGCGAACCCCATCGACGCCATGCTGCCCCTCGGGGTCATGCGTGATGCGATGCGCCATTGGATCCGGGCCGGCGCCGACGTGGCCGCGACGGGGGACCCGCTGGTGGACGCGTTCCCATCCTGGCTGCTGCCGGAGCTGGGCGGCGGCGCGCCCGAGGACGTGGCCCTGGATGTGCTGTTCGAGGGCGCGGTGCGGTACCTGCGGGCCGCCGCCGGCGGACGGGGGCTGCTGCTGATCCTGGAGGACATGCACCACTCGGCCGCCACCAGCTGCGCCCTGGTGCGGCACCTCGCCCGGGCGGCGGGCGACGCCCCCGTGGCGATCCTGGTGACGCTGCGCACCGAGGAGCTCACTCCACACCTGGTCGAGCTGCGCCACTCGCTGGTGCGCGACCGGCTGGGTGAGGAGCACGCCCTGGCGCCGCTGCCGCGCGACGACGCCGCCCGGATGGTGGAGGACCTGCTGGGCGCCACGCCCTCCGATGCGGCCATGGACGCGGTCATGCGGGCCAGTGGCGGCAACCCGTTCGCCGTGGAGGAGGTCGTCCGCGACGCCCTCGACCGCGGCGTCCTGCGGCCCGGTGACGGCACCTGGCGGGCGGGGGGACCGGTCGCGCTGCCGTGGACCGTGCGGGAGATGGTGCTGGCGCGTGCCCGCCGGCTCGACCCGGCCGATCGCGAGCTGCTGCGCACGGCCGCCGTCGTGGGGGAGGAGGTGGACGTGTGGCTCCTGGCGGCCGCCGGGGGGATCCCCCAGGACGTGGCGCTGGCCGCCGTCGCCAGGATGCGGGACGCGGGCCTGGTGGTCGACGCGGCCGACGGATCCGCTCGGGTGAGCTTCCGCCACGCCCTCACGCGCGACGCGGTGCTGGAGGACATGCTGGGCGCCGAGCGGGCGGCGCGGCACCGCCGCGTGCTGGATGCCCTGGAGGAGCGCCACGGCGATTCGCCGGACCCGCCGGTGGAGATGCTGCTCGCCCACTCGCTGGGCGCCGGGGAACGCGAGCGCGGTGTGCGCTACTCGGTGGACGCCGGCCGGCGGTCGCGGCACATCGGCGCGCACGACGAGGCGGCCCGGCACTTCGAGCGGGCGCTCGGGATGTGGACACCGGAGCTGGGGCAGCGGGTGCGCGCCGAGGTGCTGCTCGACCACGGCCGCGTGCTGGCGGCCGTGGGTGACCGCCATGCGGCGATCGCCGCCCTGCAGGAGGCGCGCCGGGCCGCGATCGCCGTGGACGCGCCCGGCATCGCCGCCGTGGCCCTGGCCATCGCCGCCGATGCGCGGCTGGAGCTGCACGAGCGCGAGGCGGCCGTCGCCGACCTGGAGCGGGCGGTGGCCGAGCTGGACCGCCGCCCCGGTCAGCCCGCCGAGCGCCTGGAGGTGCTGGCCCTGCTCGCGCGCGCCCAGCTGGTGTGCGGCAGCCCGCAGGTCGCCGTGGACGTGGCGCGGCGGGCCCTGCCGCTCGCCGACCCGGGGCGGAGCACCTGGGTGAACCTGTCGATCACCCTCGGCGCCGGCCTGGCCGGGCTCGGCCACGTGGAGGAGGGCGTGGCCCGGCTGCGCGAGGCCACCCGGACCGCGCGCGAGATGGGCGACGACGTGACGGCCATCCGCGGCCTGCTCAAGCTCGCGGGGACCCACCGGGAGGTGCTGGCCGACGCCGCCGCGGATACGGACGAGGCGGTCGCGCTGGCGCGCGCGCGGGGCTGGCCCCGGCTGCTGGTGCGCGCCCTCTGGCACCGGGCGCTCCTGCACGTGGACGCCGGGGAGTGGGACGCCGTGGACGCGTGCGCCGAGGAGGCCGAGCGCCTGCTGGGCGAGGCCGGGTCGGACCCGGTGGCCCAGATGGGGCTGGCGGTGGTGCGCGGCATGCGGGCGCGGCGCGTGGGGCGGATGGCGGAGGCCATGGAGCTGTACGGCGCGGTGGCCGAGGAGGCCACGCGGCTGGGCATCGAGGAGCGGGAGCGCGAGGCCCGGGTGGGGCTCGCCCGCACCCGGCTGTCGGCCGGCGATCCGCAGAGCGCGTGGGAGGCCATCGAGCCGGCGATCGAGCGCTGGGGCGGCCTGGAGGGCGGCACCGCCTCGCCCGCGGTGGCGCTGCTGGTGACCGGCGCCGAGATCCTCGCGGTGCTCGGCGACGCCGGGGAGACCCGCGCGCTGGCGGCCCGCGTGGTGCGGCGATCGCCCGGCCCGCGCGGCCGCTACGCCACCGCCCTGGCGGATGCCGCCGCCGGCCGTCGCCCCGAGCCCGGCGCGATCGACGGCGCGGCCGCCGAGGTGGCCGCCACCGGGCGCCTCCCGGAGGCCACGCGGATGCGGATGTGCGGGGCGGAGATCCTGGTGCGCGTGCCGGGCGCCGAGACCGAGGCCGGGGACCTGGCCCAGCGGGCGCACGCCGACTACCGGGCCATGGGCTCCGAGGAGTGGGGCCGCCGGGCGGAGGGGCTGCTGCGGCGCCTGGGCCGGCGGGTGCCGGGACGGCCGGGATCGGCCGGGCCGGACGGCCTGACGCCGCGGGAGCGGGAGGTGCTGGCGCTCATCGCGGAGGGGCTGTCCAACCGCGGCATCGCCGACCGGCTGGTGATCAGCGAGGCCACCGCCGCCCGGCACGTCTTCAACATCTTCACCAAGCTCGGGGTGCACAGCCGCGCCCAGGCCGTCGCGGTGCACCTGGGCGGGGCCTGAGCCCTACGCATCCGGCGCGGCCGGATACGCACAACCGACGATGGAACGGCCCCACGGGCCGCCTACGGTCGAGGCCGTCAACCCACCCGCTCCGGAGGTGCGCAGATGGTCACCCTCATCGCCGCCGGCGTCGTCGCCCTGGTGGCGCTCATCGCCGCGGCCCGTGCGGTGCAGATCGTCCCCCAGGCCCACGCCGCGATCATCGAGCGGCTCGGCAGGTACCGGGTCACCCTCGACGCCGGCTTCCACACGATCATCCCAATGCTCGACCGCCGGCGGCGCCTGGTGGACCTGCGCGAGCAGGTCGTGGCGTTCCCGCCGCAGCCGGTCATCACCGAGGACAACGTCACGATCTCGGTGGACATCGTCTTCTACTACTCGGTCACCGACGCGTTCGCGGCGACCTACGAGGTCGCCCAGATGCTGCCCGCCATCGAGCAGCTCGCCGTCACGACCCTCCGCAACCAGGTGGGGTCGCTCTCCCTGGAGGAGGTCCTCACCTCGCGGGAGCGGGTGAACGCCGACCTGCGGCTGGCGATGGACGAGGCGACGGGCCGGTGGGGGATCCGCGTGAACCGCATCGAGCTCAAGTCCATCGACCCGCCGTCCTCCATCCAGCAGGCCATGGAGAAGCAGATGCGGGCCGAGCGCGACCGCCGCGCCACGATCCTGAGCGCCGAGGGCGAGAAGCAGGCGGCGGTGCTGGTGGCCGAGGGCGAGGCCCGTGCCCGGGTGCTGCAGGCCGAGGCGCAGCAGCGCGCCGCCGTGCTGGAGGCCGAGGGCGAGCGGCAGGCCAAGGTCCTGCGCGCCGGCGGTGACGCGGAGGCCATCCGCCGGGTGTTCGGGGCGGTGCGCGAGAGCGAGCCCACGCCGGAGGTCCTGACGTACATGTACCTGCAGGCCCTGCCGGAGATCGCAGACGGCCAGGCCACGACGCTCATCGTGCCCACCGACGCCCTGCCCACCGCGGGCGCGGCGGCCGGGCTCGGGATGACCATGGCCCAGGCGGCGGCCGCGCTGCCGCACGGCAACGGCGGGCCGCCGGAGACGGACTGATGGGCCCCGCGGGCTGGGTCGTGCTGGCCGGCGGCCTCATGGTCGCCGAGCCGCTGACCGTCCTGTTCGTCGCCGGGTACGCGGCGGCCGGGGCGCTCGCGGCGGCCCTCGCCGCGGCGCTGGGCGCGCCGCCCGTGGCGCAGCTGGCGGTGTTCGTGGCCGGGACGCTGCTCCCGCTGCTCGCCACGCGGCGGATGCTGGTGCGCGCGGTGGGCGGACGTGCATCGCCGCGCGCCCCGGGCCGGGGCCTGGTGGGGCGCACGGGGACGGTCACCAGCGAGCTGCGGCCCGGCGAACCGGGGCTGGTGCGCGTGGGCGGTGAGGTCTGGAGCGGGCTGCCGTACCTGGACGTGGTGATCCCCGCCGGGACGCGCGTGGAGGTCGTCGACGCCGAGGGCGTCGTGGCGCATGTGCACCCGCTGGACGAGGGGACGGCCTGATGCGCCGTGCCTGGACGGCCGACCGCCTGGCGGGGCGCGCGCCCCGGTGGACGGGGGAGGTGGTGCGCGACGTGATCCACCTGAACCCGATGCTGGAGGACGACCCGGCGGTGCCCGCGCGGCGCCTGGCGATCGTCTGCTGCTCGGACTGCCGCCTCGACCCCATCGCCGCGCTGGGCCTGCGGGCCGGCGACGCGCACGTGTTCCGCAACGCCGGCGGCCGGGTGACGCGGGAGGTGCTGCGCGGGCTGGAGCGCTCGCAGCGGCGCTTCGGCACGGTCGGCGTGGCGGTCCTGAGCCACACCGACTGCCGCAACCTCATCATCTTCGACGCCCCGCGGGCCAGCGCGGTCGACGGGCTGGAGACGGTCCGCGCCGCCGGGCTGCCGCACGCCGACGGCGCCGGCGCGGCCGTGGTGAACATCACGACGGGGCGGGTCACCGTGGTGGAGCCGTGGTCGACCGCGCCGCTCCCGATGGCGGATCCGTTGCCGCCCGGGCGCCGTCCGCCGCCCCCGGTCGTACGGTGATGGTGACGGCAGCGAACGGAAGGGAGGACGAGATGCTGGACGTCATGCGCTGGGACCCGTTCCGGGAGCTGGAGCGGCTGCGCGGTGACCTCACGCGCGCCGGCGGCGCGGCGTCCGCGCCGTGGACACCGGTGTCGGACGTGCTCGAGACCCCGGACGGCTACGTCATCACGGCGGAGCTGCCGGGCGTGCGGGACGAGGACATCGAGATCACCACGCGCGGCGGGGTGCTCACCATCCGGGGTGAGCGGCATCTGGAGGACGAGGTGTCGCGTGACCGCTACCACCGGCTCGAGCGGTCCTACGGGGCCTTCGAGCGGTCGTTCCGGCTGCCGGAGGGCGTGCCGCTGGACGCCATCCACGCCGGGGTGGCGTACGGCGTGCTGCGGGTGACGGTGCCCAAGCCGGTGGAGCCCGAGGCCCGGACCATCCCGGTCACGGCCGCCACCGCCTGACCGGATGCGGTCAGCGGCAGGTGTCGCGGCGGTCGAAGGCGATCGCCGCGGCGCCCGCCGCGACGACCGCGATCGCCAGCAGCACCGCCAGGTGGGCCGGGGCGAGCCCGTGGCGCAGCGGGTCGGGGTCCTCGTAATGGAAGAACGGGGTCAGGGGCCGCAGGGGCTCCAGCGCATCCACGATGCCGGCGAGCGAGTTCACGAGGTAGGCCGCCACCGCGAGCGCGGCGGTGATCCCCACCGCAGCACCGCGCCTGCCGACGACCGCCCCGGTCAGCAGCGCGATCGCGCCGAACCCCAGCGCCAGCAGCACGGCGGCCACCACCGCGGCGCCGACGCGCCACACCGAGATCTCCATGCCGATGATCGCGACGCCCAGCGAGAGCGCCACCCAGAGCACGGCGCCCAGCACGGCGGTCTCGGCGGCCATCGCCAGGGCCTTCTCGGTCACGATCCGGCGCCGGCTCACCGGGTTGGCCAGCAGCAGCTCCATGGTGCCGCGGTCCTCCTCGCCCGCGATCGCCCCCGCGCCGGTGGCGACCGCCGCGATGATGAGCAGCAGCGGGACCATCAGGGAGAAGAGCTCGACGCCCATGTAGCCCGCGGGGCTCGCGTAGTCGAAGCCCCCGCCGAACGAGAACAGCTCCTGCAGGGCCTCCGGGTAGTTCTGGGCCAGGTCCTCCAGCCCGGGGCTCTCGCGCACCGACGGGTACACGCCGATCATCATGGCCGCCAGGCCGATGAGGCCCAGGGACCACCACGCGAGGCTGCGGGACAGGTCGCGCAGCGTGCGGCGCAGGATGGGCAGGGCCGTCACCGCGGCTCCTCGTAGCGGCTCAGGAACACGTCCTCCAGGTCGGCCTCGTGGGCGTCGAGCGCGCGGACGGTGTACCCGCCCAGGCGCTTCACCAGGGCGTCGGCGTCACCCTCCAGGCGCAGCAGGACGCGCGGGCCCTCACGCCCGGTCTCCACCACCCCCGGCAGGTCGTCGAAGGCGCCCGGCGGCGGCGGGTCGGCGAACGTCACCTCCACGCGGCTGCGGGCACGGGAGCGCAGCTCCTCGACGCCCGAGACCAGCTCCAGGCGGCCCTCGCGGATCAGCGCGACCCGGTCGGCCAGGTGCTGCACCTCCGACAGCACGTGCGAGGACAGGAACACCGTGCCGCCGCCGGCCGCGGTCTCGCGCACCAGCCGGCCGAACTCGCGCTGCATGAGGGGATCGAGGCCAGAGGTGGGCTCGTCGAGCACCAGCAGGTCCGGGCGGTGCATGAAGGCCTGGACGATCCCCACCTTCTGCCGGTTCCCGCGGGAGAGGGCCCGGATGGGCCGGTCCAGGTCCAGGTCGAACCGTGCCGCCAGGGCCTCGCCGTCACCCAGGTCGCGCATGCGCCGCAGCCCGGCCATGTGGCGCAGCAGCTGCCGGCCGGTGAGCCGCTCGTACAGGCGCAGATCACCCGGCACGTACCCCAGGCGGGCACGCACCGCGACCCCGTCGCGGCGGGGATCCATCCCCAGCACCCGGACGTGCCCCGAGGTGGGGCGCAACAGGTCGAGCATCATCCGGATGGTGGTGGACTTGCCCGCGCCGTTGGGCCCCAGGAAGCCGAAGACCTCGCCCGGCGTCACCGACAGCGTGAGCCCCGTCACCCCGCGGGCCCCGCCCCGGTAGCGCTTGGTGAGCTCGACGGCGTCGATGACCGCGTCCATGTCCCGAGGCTCGCACGGCCCCGGCGCGCGCGCGTCCGGCGCGGGCCGCAGGCGGTGTGCGGCATCACGCAGACGGTGACGGGGAGATCCGCGCCGGGTAGGCTGCGCGCCCCATGGTGGACTTCGACGACAACGCGCAGCTCGACTCCTCGCAGATCGAGGACCGCCGCGGACGCCGCGGCGTCCCGCGCGGCCGCGGCGGCATCGCCGTGGGCGGCGGCGGGCTCGGGATCATCGGCGTGATCCTGGCGCTGCTGTTCGGCGGCGGCGTGCTCGGCGGCGGTGGCGACGGCGGGCTCGGCGGACTGTCCAGCCTCGACGGCACCTCGATCGGCCCCGGTGCCGCGGGCGAGGGCGCTGGCGCGGGCGAGGTGCAGACCGAGTGCCGCAACGGCGCGGACGCGGACGCCCGCGAGGACTGCCGCATGCTGGCCTTCATCAACGACATCCAGCGCTACTGGCGCGCGGAGTTCCGGCAGCTCGGCGAGACCTACCGGCCGGCCACCACCGTGCTCTTCTCGGGCAGCACCCAGAGCGCATGCGGCCCCGCGACCGAGCAGACCGGGCCGTTCTACTGCCCGGCCGACCAGAAGATCTACCTGGACCTCGGGTTCTTCCGGACCCTCCAGGACCAATACGGGGCCCGGGGCGGACCCTTCGCCCAGGCCTACGTGATCTCCCACGAGTACGGCCACCACGTGCAGAACCTGCTGGGCATCCTCGACCAGATCCAGAGCGACCGCCGCACCGGTCCCCAGAGCGCCGCGGTGCGATCCGAGCTGCAGGCTGACTGCTTCGCCGGCGCCTGGGCCGCCAACGCCGGGCAGGGCGTGATCGGCTTCGATGTGAGCCAGGCCGAGATCGCCGACGCGCTCGATGCGGCCGCCGCCGTGGGTGACGACCGCATCCAGGAGACCTTCCAGGGCCGGGTGATCCCCGAGAGCTGGACGCACGGGTCCAGCGACCAACGCCGCTTCTGGTTCAACGCGGGCTTCCAGGCGGCCGGTCCGCAGGCGTGCAACACCTTCAAGGGGCGTGTCTGACCGCGCGGCCACGCGCGGACGCCTCCGGCTGAGCGCCCTGCTGGGCGCCGCCGGGCTG
Source organism: Actinobacteria bacterium Ga0077560 (assembly GCA_001464275.1). Taxonomy (GTDB): domain Bacteria; phylum Actinomycetota; class Thermoleophilia; order Miltoncostaeales; family Miltoncostaeaceae. The sequence goes on from LNFL01000099.1 coordinate 26,343, forward strand.
CTCGCCGCGGCCTCGGCCGCGGCCGCACCGGGCGACCTCACCCGGGTGAGCGTGACCGACCAGGGGGCGCAGGCCACCCCGGCGTCCAGCCGCACCGCAGTGTCCGGCGACGGCCGGTTCGTGGCGTTCACCAGCACCGCTCAGCTCACCGCGGCGGCCACCGCCGGCAAGCGGCAGATGTACGTCCGCGACCGTCAGGCGGGCCGCACGATCCTCGCCTCGGCGAGCGCCGCCGGCGTCGCGGCCAACCAGGACGTGGACGAGGGCGACAGCTTCAACCCGTTCATCGACCTCTCCGGCGACGGACGCTTCGCGGTCTTCGCCAGCACGGCCGACAACCTGGTGGCCGGCGATTCCGGCGCGACCAACGACGTGTTCCGCAAGGACCTGGTGACCGGCGAGATCGTGCTGGTCTCGGTGGGCCCGGGGGGCGTGCGGGCCGACCAGAGCGTCCTGGGCGACCCGGCGGTGTCCTACGACGGCTCGCGGGTGGCGTACATGTCGGGCACCGCCCGGAACCTGTTCGCGGGGGACGTGAGCAACGCCAGCGACGTGGTGCTGCGGGACATCGCGGAGGGCACCTCGACGCTGGTGAGCGTGAACTCCGACGAGGTCCAGGCCAACGGCACCACCGAGCGCCCCACCATCAGCGCCGACGGGCGCGTGGTGGCGTTCGAGGCCAACCAGGACTCCACCAACCTGTTCCCGGGCGACCTCAACGCCGCCAACGACATCGTGGTGCGCAACCTGGCGACGGGGACCACGGTGGCGGCATCGGTGGCCACCAACGGCACCGCGCTCGGGGCGAGCAAGCCGCAGATCTCCGGTGACGGCCGCTTCGTGGTGTTCGACACCGGCGCCCAGCTGGACCCCGCGGTGGACACCAACATGGCGCAGGACGTCTACCGGCGCGACGTGGTGGGCGGCGTCACCGCGCTGGTCTCCGCGCGGGACGGCCTCGACGCCGCGGCGGCCCAGGGCGGGAGCAACGCCGCGATCTCTGCCGACGGCGCGCGGGTGGCCTTCGAGTCCACGGCGACCGACCTGACGGCCTCGGACGCCAACAACGCCACCGCCGACGTGTACGTGCGCACCGTGGCCGCCCGCGCCACGGCGCGGGCCTCCGCCCGGTCCGACGGCGGGCAGGGCGCCAACGGCAGCGGCATCGCCGCGATCTCCGGCAACGGCGGGGTGGTGGCCTTCACCTACGACGACAACCTGGCGCAGCCGCTCGTCCCCGGTGACGCCAACGCCGCCGAGGACGTGTTCGCCAAGGAACTCACGGCGTCCGACGCCACGGCGCCCGCCCTGACGGTGACCGCCCCCGAGGCGGGACTCACCACCGCCGCGTCCCAGGTCACGGTCACCGGGACGCTCGCGGCGGACCCCTCCGGCATCGGCGCGCTCGTCGTGGGCGGCGACGCGCTGCCGCCGGTCGCCGGGCCGTTCTCGCACACCGTGCAGCTGGGCGCGCTGGGGACCTCCACGTCGATCACCGTCCGGGCGGTCGACGGCGCCGGCAACGTCAGCGAGATCACACGCGGTGTCACCCGGCGGGCCGCCGCGGCGACGCGGCCGCGGGCCACGGGCGTCTCCGCCCGCCGGTCGGGCCGGGTGATGGCCGTGCGCTTCCGGCTGTCCGGCCGGGCGCGGGTCCGCGTCGAGGTCCTGCGGATCGCGGCCACCCGCCCGCGGGTGCGGCTGGTGCGCGCCGCCACGCCCGTCACGCGCGTGCTGGCGGCCGGGACCAGGACCGTGCGGCTGCGGCTCGCCCCGGTCCCGCGCGGGGCGCGTTACCGGGTGCGGGTCACCGTGGTGGCGGCGGCGCCACTGCGCGTGAGCGCGGGTGGCGCCCCCGGCTGATCCGGGCCGGTCAGGCGGAGGTGCCGGACCGGGGAAGCGCGCGCGGGCGGGCGGCGTGCCGCATGTCCACCCGGCGGAACACCTGCAGGTCGATGGCGCCCGGCAGGAACACGTCCACCGAGAGGCGCACCGCGGCCCCGGAGGCCAGGTGCGTGGTTTCGACCAGCTCAACGGCGGCCACCGAGGATGTGACCCCCAGCTCCGCGCCCAGTTCCGTCTCGGGGCCCACCATGCGGCCGCGGATCTCGGTCTGCCCGTAGGCCACGGGGACGCCGGCGGCGATCAGCAGGTCCAGCACGGACTCGCCGCCACGCAGGCGGTCCCGCATGGTGTCGGCATCGGGCAGCGGGATGTCCGGGTGGATGTGGTCGGTGGAGCGCACGCGGGGCCGTCCGGCGGAGACGAGGGTGGTGCGGATGCACGGCGCGGGCGCGCCGGCGCCAACGCCGAGCACGCCGGCGATGTCGGCCATGAGCGGGGCGTCGGGCTCGATGCGGATCTCGCCCACGGCGAGGGGGCGGCCCTGCCGGGCGGCGGTGCGCGGGTACGACTCGAACACCTCGAGTCCGTGGGCGGCGCCGGTGGGGAGGGGGACCTCGCGGACGAAGGTGCCGCTGCCCTGCCGGCGCATGATCACGCCGTCCTCCTCGAGCCGGTCCAGCGCGGCCCAGCATCTGGGCGAGCTCCACGTCGGCCGGAAGCCGGTCGCCCTGCCGGTGCTGGCGCTGCACGAGCCACTGACGCAGCTCGCGCTCCGCCGCATCGGTGCGCGGCGACGGCTTCCTGCGGACCCTGGTGAGGTCCGTGGTCGCCATGCTGCGACCTGCATCCCAATTGCTCATCGGCCTGGGCTCCTCGGAAGCGGCACTCGCCGCGCATGATTGATCTCGATCAGGATTGATATCACCCGATCATGATGATCGGCAAAGCCCGGCCGGGATTAATACGCGGGCATCAGGCCGATGCCGTCCGGTGTGCTTGGATGGACACGGTGGTCGCCTGGTCCACCGAGCGGGAGTGGAATCGCCACGACACGCCGGTCCGGGCGCTTGACCATCGAATGCGTACGCCGTACCCTCAGCGCGCTCCCGGGGATGGGGGACCACCCACTCCAGGACCAGGAGGACCAGGCGTGGAGGTGATGACGGCACCCCTGCGTTTCCAGTGTTCGATCCACGGTATGGCGGTCGTCATCGACGACGCCGCGTCCGCGTCGGGCTGGCTGCCCGCGCGCCCCGGCGACGACCTGCTGGAGTGCATCTCGCGGGTCGGCAGGGCCGACGCGCCGCGCGCCCTCGCCGACTGGCGCGATGAGCTGCGGGCCCGCGGTGCGGCGCGCACGAGCCTGCGGGTGCTGCTGTCCGGGGGGCGGCGCGGCACCCTCACCGTGACCGGGGTCGACGGCGGCGACCGCGCCGTCACCGTGGTGGCGTCGTTCGCCGGGCCCGACGCCGCCGCGGACGACGAGGCCGCGCTCGACGTGCGGGCGCTGCTGGAACGTCTCGACGCGGTCTACTACGAGCTCTCCCGCGACGAGGACGGCATCTGGTCGGCCAACTACGCCAGCCCGGCGTGGGAGGCGCTGCTGGGCCGCCCCATGCCGGAGGACCCGGTCGAGCGGTCCAACACCTGGATGGCGAGCATCCATCCCGAGGACGCACCGGCCGCCACGGCCCGCGCGCTGGACCACGCCCGGCGGCGGGCGCCGCTCGTCCACGAGTACCGCGTGGTCCGCGCGGACGGCGGTGTGCGCTGGGTCCGCGACCACGTCAACGGCTTCGGCGGCAGCGAACTCCGGCCCCGGGTGGTGGGCGTGACCATCGACATCACCGAGGGGCGCAGGCGGGATGAGCACCTCGCGCACATCCTGCGGGAGATCGCGACCGTGGTGGACGATCCCGGCGCGCGGGCGCTTCCGGACCCGCTCCGCGAGCGCCTGCGCGGGCTGCTGGAGGGACCGCCGGCCATCACCGGCCCCGTCCCCGCGGCAACCGCGGCCATGCACTTCTCCGTGCGGCTGGCGCCCGACGACACGTTGGAGTTCCATGGCGACGCCCCGGATCTGGCCGCATTCCTCGGCCGGGTCCCCGCCGCGGCCTCGGACGTCGTCCACCCGGACGACCTGGAGTCGGTGCTCCGTGAGGTGCGCGCCCTGGCCGCCGGGCCCGGCCAGGGCAGCCAGGTCTTCCGGGTCGTCCGGGCGGACGGCGCGGTGCGGTGGGTGCGCACCGCGTTCACGCTGCGCCCCGGGGACGAGCGGGTCCTCATCGGCTCCGCGCTCGACATCACCGCCGTCGCGGATCGCCCGAGGACCGGTCCGCCCCCGGTCGTGTACGAGGCGCACGTCGGCGCGGACGGGGAGTGGCGCAACGACTACCTGAGCCCGGCGGCCGTCGTGCTGTTCGGGGATGCGATCCCGTCGGACCCGCGGGAGCGGGCCCGGATGTTCGTGGAGCGGGTGCACCCGGAGGACCGGGCGGCGGCGGGCGCCGCCGCCGATGAGGCGATCGCCGGCGGCGGGCCGGGGCTGGCCGAGTTCCGGATCGTGCACCCGGAGGGGATGGTGCGCCGCGTGCGGTCGACCCTCACCCGGGTGGGCGCCGACCCCGTCCGCCTCACCGGCGTGCTCACCGACATCAGCGAGATGGGTCCGCGCCCCGGCTCGGCGGTCCCGGCGGCCGAGGCCGAGCGGCGGCTGCACTTCGCCGAGAGCCTCGAGGACGTGGTCATGGAGTTCGAGTGCTCCGGCCGGGACGTGGGGCTGCGGTACGTGGGCCCGTCGGCGAACCCGATCCTGGGGACGCCCGGGCTCGCTCCGGGGGAGCGCCGGGCCGAGGCCTGGCTCATGGCGATCCATCCGCTGGACCGCGCCGGGCTGCTGGAGGCGGTCCGTGCCGCCGCGGGAAGCGCCGAGGTCCGCCGGGGCGCGCACCGCATCGTGCGGACCGACGGCTCGGTCCGGTGGGTGCGCACCGTGCTGCGCGGCGGCCTCGAGCCGGCCAACCGCCGCCTGGTGGCCTGCGTGGCCACCGACATCTCGGACCTGGCGGGCGACCTCTCCACGGAGTCCGGCGCGTTCGGTGACCGCCTCGACCATCTGGTCGCGGCCGTCACCGACGGGATCTGGGAGATCGAGGTGCGCGATCCCGTCACGCGGGACGTGGAGTTCAGCTTCGTGAGCCGGCGGATGTGGGAGATCATCGGCCGGGCCGGCGGCAGCAACGAGGAGTTCGGTCCCGTGCTGGAGACGGCGATCCATCCCGAGGATCGCGCGCGGACCAGGGAACAGAGCGCCGCGCTGCTGAGCGGCAGCCTCGCCCCCGCGGAGCACCGCGTGGTGCTCCCGGACGGGGCGGTCCGGTGGGTCCGCTGGAGCCCCGCGGGAGCCCGCGAGGCGGACGGGGGGCAGTGGTACGCCGGGACCCTGCGGGACATCACCGACGAGCGCGAACCGCGACCGGCGCTGCCGGAGCTGACCGCGCGGCAGCGCGAGGTGCTCGACCACCTGGTGGCCGGCGCGAGCACCGAGGACATGGCGGCGGCCATGGGGATCCGGCCCGTCACGGTGTCGAACCACGTGGCGGCGCTGCTGCGCCGGCTCGGCGTGCGGTCGCGGCTCGAGGCGGTCGCGCTGGCGCGTGGCGCCGGGGGCACGCGGTCCTGAGGTTTCGCCCGCGGGACGAAAGCGGGTAATAATGCGGGCGGCCCGATGAAACGAGTTCGGCGTGCCTGAGAATCCCCGCTCCCTCACCGCACCCATCGAGACGCCCCGGGCCCGCCCGCAGCGGGGGCTCGCCATGGTCTGCGCCCTCGATGGACGCCGCCTCACCGTGCGCTCGATCGCGGCCGAGCCCGGGTGGCCGCTGCCGGTGCCGGCCGAGGGTGAGGACCTGCTGGCGTTCCTGCGGGCCGGGATCACCGACCCCTCGCTGGTGGACGCGCTGGCCTCGGCGGCCGAGCTGGGCAATCCGGGGATGGTGAGCCTGTACTTCACCGGTCACGCCGACGGGCACCGGGTGCGGTGGCTGCCGCTGCCCGGCGGCGAGATCTCCTGCCACATCGCGCCGCCGGCGCCCGCGTTCCGGGTGACCGAGCCGCCCGAGCCCCAGCGGGAGGCCGGGCAGGCGATCCCCGACCAGATGGTCTGGGGCGGCAGGATCGTGGACGGCAAGGTGATCCTGGAGTTCGTGACCGGCGGCTTCCCATCGATCCTGCGCTCCCGCTGGGACCCGCTGCGGCTCATGGACGAATGGCTTGCGGCCATCCATCCCGACGACCGCGAGCGGGCGCTCGCGCGGTTCGGCGAGGTCCGGCCGGACTCGCCGCCGCGCAGCAGCGAGTACCGCGTGCTGCGACCGGACGGCACCCTGCGCTGGGTGCGCTCCACCGTGGCGCCGTTCGCCGGGGTCTATCCCGACCTTGGGGTGTGGGCGATCATCACCGACATCACCGAGGAACGGGCGACGCGGCAGGAGCTCGAGCACCTGCTCGAGATGGTCCGGGACCTGGTCATCGAGATCGGCTGGGACACGTCCGGGGCGTGGTTCGTGCGGTCCCTGAGCCCGTCGGCCGCCGGGCTGCTGGGCGTGGAGCGCGCCGGGCCCGCCGAGGTGGGCGCCGAGTTCGAGCGGCGGCTGCACCCGGACGACCTCCCCCTGCTGGACGGCGCCCTGCGGCGGCTGCGCGCCGGCGCCAGCAGCGAGCGGGTGGCGCTGCGGCTCACCACCGCCTCGGGCAACGTCGTGCGGCTGGAGGGCACGCTGGTGACCGCGAGGGACGCCGGCGCCGGGCCACGGGTGCTCGGCATGCTCTCGGACGTCACCGAGCGTCGCGCGGCCGAGGCGCGCCTGCGTCGCATCGCCGAGGTCATCGAGCCCGTGCTGTGCGAGGCCGAGATGCTGCCCGACGGCAGGTGGTCCTTCCCGTACATGTCGCCGTCCGCGGCGCTGCTCATCGGCGCACCGTTGCCCGCCGATCCGCTCGAGGCGGCGGCGGTCTTCCTGGGCGGCGTCCACGTGGACGACGTGCCGCAGGTCACCGCGGCGGCCGAGCGTGTCCTCCGGGATGGCGGGAGCGCCGTGGTGGACTACCGGCACGTCCGGGCCGACGGTGAGATCCGGCGGGTGCGGTCGACGATGGCGCGGTTCATCGGGGACGACGGCCGCCCGCGGATCGCAGGGGTCACGACGGACCTCACCGACCAGTGGGAGGCGCAGGAGTCCGCGCAGCGGGTGCTCGCCTCGGTGGGAGCGATCACGCTCGAGATCGAGGTCCTCCGGGACGGCCGGTGGTCGATCGAACGGGCAGGGCCCGAGCTGGAGCGGCTCGTGGGACGGCCGCTGCCCGACGATCCCGTGCAGGCGGGCGGCGTGCTGTTCCGGGCGATCCACCCGGACGACCGCCCCCGGGTGGTGCTGATGCGCGATCAGCTCCGCACGGTCAGCTCCGTGACCGACGATTTCCGCGTCGTCCACCCCGGCGGGGAGGTGCGGTGGGTGCGGGTCACCGTCGCCCAGGGGACGCCCACACGGCGCCACGTGATCCTCCTCGACATCACCGGCGAGCGCTCGGCGGGCGACCGGCTGCGCCGGGTCCTCGACAGCCTGGACGAGGTCATCGTGGAGGGCGAGGTGGGCGAGGACGACCGCTGGCACGCGACCTACGCGAGCCCCCCGGTCGACCGGCTGCTCGCCTGCGCGCTGCCGGACGATCCGGCCGCCCGTGCCCGCGCGCTGGAGGACGCCGTGCACCCGGCCGACCGGCCGGTGCTGGCGCGGGAGCTGCGCGCGCTGTCGCGCCGCGGTGGCGGCGGGGCGGTGACGGTCCGCATCATCCGGGCCGACGGGGAGGTCCGGTGGATCCGGGCCAACATGGCCCGGCGCGACGCGCCGCCGGGCCGGCCCGCGCTGGCCGGCGTGGTGGCCGACGTGACCGAGCTCCTGCAGACCGGCCAGGCGCTGCTGCGGGCCGAGCGCGGGCTCAACCGGCTGGTCTCGGGGGCGAACGCGATCGCCTACGAGGCGCGGGCTGGTCCACATCGGCCCGAATGCGGGTCCCCTGCTGGGGGTCGAGATGCCGGCCGATCCGGTCGCGCGGACCCGCGTGTGGCTCGACCACATGGAGGACGAGGACCGAGCGGCGCTGCTGGAGGCGTTCGCCGGCGTGCGGTCCGGCGGCGGCGCGGCGTCCCTGGAGTTCCGCGTGCGGGGCGCCCACGGCCAGACCCGGCTGCGGGCCGGCGTCGCCCGCATCGCCCCGGACCTGGTGGGCGGTGTGATCGCCGATGTGTCCGAGGTCATGGACGCCGACGACGCCCTGCGCACCGCTCAGGCACGGCTCATGCGCGTGATCGCGGCGATGGGTGAGGCCGTCTACGAGGTGCGCGTCACCAAGGACGGCCGTCCAAAGCTCACCTACGCGAGCCCGCAGCTGTGGCGCCTGTACGGGGTGGACGGTCCGCAGGACCGCGACCCGCTCGAGCTCGTGCATCCGGACGACCGCGACCTGGTGGCGACCCGGCTCATGCGCACGCTCGAGGGGGTGCCGCTGGCGATCGACTACCGGGTGGTGTGGCCCGACGGGCAGATCCGCTGGGTCCGGGCCACGGGACGCCCGCGGCTGCAGGCGGACGGCAGCGTCCTGGTGGCCGGCACCAAGAGCGACGTCACCGACGAGCGGGCGTCCGCCGTGGACGCGCCCTCGCCCCGCGTGAAGGGCGATCCGGCCGCGTCGCGGCTCACCGGCCGGCAGATGGCGGTGCTGGAACTGCTGGCCGAGGGCGCCGGCACGGATGAGATCGCGGTCCGGCTGCAGATCACCCGCACGACGGTCGCGAACCACGTGGCGGCGATCCTGCGGCGCCTGGGTGCACGGTCACGGCTCGAGGCCGTCCACGTCGCGCGCCGCGAGGGCCTGCTCAGCGACGACTGACGGCGATGGGCGGCGGGACGCCGCCCGGCTCGCGACGGCCCCACGATGCCGTGTCCGCCGGTGCGGCCCTGATGCCCTCGGCGCTGAACGCCACGGGCATCGGTCACGAACCGACGGTCCACGCACCGCCGCGGTCGGACGGCGCCCCGTCATCACCATGCTGGCGTGCGGCGCGGCCGGGGGCATCGGTGTTGCACCGCGTCGGGCTCCGGGCGGGCGCGGATGGCGCCCGTCCGGTCAGGCGTCGCCCTCGCGCTCCCGCAGGTAGCGCTCCAGCTCCTCCGCCAGCTCGTCGCCGGACGGCAGGTCGGCCTCGCGGGGCGGGTCGGACTGGTCGGCCGCGGCCTCCAGCTGCCGAACCAGGTCGGTGAGCCGGGAGTCGTCGCGGACCGCCCGGTCGACCTGCCGCTCGAAGGCGGCCGCCGATGCGCGCAGCGGGGCGGTGTCGACGCCGACGCCGGTGACCGCGGTGAAGGTCTCGGCCAGGCTCAGGGCGGCCTTCGCGTTCGGCACGCCGGCGGCGTAGTGCGCGGCCGGGGCCCACAGCGAGGTGGCCCGCAGGCCCCTGGCGGCGGCGATGTGGTGCAGCACCCCCACGATGCCCGTCGGCCCGCGGTACGAGGGGTCGCGCAGCGACAGGCGGCGCGCCAGGTCGGGATCGGTGGACATCCCCGTCAGGCGGGCCGCGCGGGTGTGCGGGACGTCGGCGAGGAACGCGCCGAGGGTCACCACGGTCGCCGCGCCCAGCGCGGTGAGCTCGTCCAGCAGCGCGGTGCACAGGCTGCGCCAGCGCATCGACGGCTCCGGGCCGGTCACCACGAGCAGGTCGCGCGCGCCGCCGCGGGCCACCTGCACCTCGATCTCCGGCCACCGCAGCTCGTGCTGCGGGGTCGTCAGGTCGATGTGTGGCCGGGTGGCCTGCAGGTCGAAGTAGTCCTCGGGGTCCACGGCGCCCGCCCGGGTGGCGTCCAGGGCCCCGGCGATCGCCGCGGCCGCGGTGGACGCCGCCGCGCCCGCGTCGTTCCAGCCGCGGAACGCGGCCACCAGCACGGGGTCCCGCAGGTCCTGCGGCAGGTGGTCCCAGATGATCGCGCTCATGCGGCCAAGCCTACGGCGTCGGCGCCCCGCCGGGCCGTCAGGCCGCCGCTCCCATGGCCAGCAGCGCGGCCCCGAGCATCCCCGCCTCGGGCCCGAACCGGGCCGGCACGATGCGCGCGCCGGCGTGCGGTGGCAGAGCGCGCCGCCGGTACTCGGCCTCGGCGTGGTCCAGCAGCAGCGGCCCGGCCGCGGCCATCCCGCCGCCCAGCACGAACACCTCGGGGTTGAACACGTTCGCGAGTGCGGACATGCCCACGCCCAGCGCCCAGCCGGCCTCGGCCAGCAGGCGGGCCGCCACCGGATCGCCGGCCTGGGCCACCTCGGTGACCGTGCGCGCGTCGGCGCCCCGGTCGCGCATGGCGCGTGCGAGCGGGCCGTCGGGGTGGTCCACCGCGGCGGCCTGCGCGGCCAGCGCGACTGCGGTCCCGCTGGCGTACGCCTCCAGGCAGCCGCGGCCCGGGCAACTGCCCGGACAGGGCGGCCCGTGGGCGTCGACCACCACGTGGCCCAGCTCGGCGCCCATGCCCGTGCCGCCGTGGAAGAGCTCGCCCCCGAGGATCGCGCCGCCCCCCACGCCCGTGCCGAGCGTGAGGATGACCGCGGTGTCCGCATCCCGGGCGGCGCCCGCGCGGTGCTCGGCCAGCGCGGCGACGTTCGCGTCGTTGTCGACCACCACCCGCCGGCCGGTGCGCCGGCCGAGCTCGTCGGCGAGGACGACGCCCTCCAGGTCCAGGTTCACGCTCATCGCGATGCGGCCGCTGGGGCGCTCGACCATGGACGGCACGCCCACGCCGATGGCGCGGACCGGTGCGGTGGCGCGCATCGCCATGCCGCCGACCACGGCGGTGAGCGTCTCCAGCACCTCGTCCTGGGTGTCCGGCGTGGCGAGCCGGGCCTCGTCGATCACGTTGAGCGCGTCGTCGGTGAGGACCGCCGCGATCTTGGTGCCGCCGATGTCGATGCCGATGAACATGCCCGCCGCCTCCCGGCCCGCTGGGGCGACAGGATAGGGCCTCACGCGGGCGGGGCGGACGCGGCCTCGGCGATCCTGCGCAGCATTCCCGGGAACACGAACTGGTGGAACGGCGCCACCATGTGCCAGTACAGGCGGCCCGCGATCCCGTTCGGCTCGAAGAAGGCGGTCTGGCGGATGACCGAGCCCGTCCCGTCGGGCTCCACGCGGAACTGCAGCCAGGCCGTGCCGGGCAGCTTCATCTCGGCCACCAGCCGCAGCAGGCGGTCCTGCTCGACGGCCTCGACGCGCCAGAAGTCGACGGTGTCACCGGGAACCAGGTCCACGGGGTGCCGCCGTCCCCTGCGGGTGCCGACCCCGCCGACCAGGAGGTCGGCGAACCCCCGGACGTCCCACAGGAACTCGCCGTAGTACCAGCCGGTGCGCCCGCCGATCCGCTGGATCGGGGCGAACGCCTGCTGCGGCGACACCTCCAGCCGGACCCACCGGGAGTCCACCAGCTGCTTCTTGAGCGGGGTGGCCGCCGCCCGGCGCCAGCGGCCGCCCGATGAGGCCGCGTCCGACCAGCGGGTGGGCGCCTCGTCGCGGTCGGCGATGGCCTGGGCCACGGCCTCCCGCACGCCGCGGGGCCTGATGTCGGGGAAGTCCCGGAGGGCGCTCGTGTCGTGGACGATGGTCTCGTTGCGCAGCCCGTCGATCATCTTCCGGGCCACGCGGGCGTACACCGGCGTCACCAGGCCCAGCCACAGGCTCGACAGGCGGGGGCTCAGCACCGGCACCCGCAGGACCCGGAAGGTGAGGCCCCGCTGCCGGGCGTACTCGGACATGATCGCCTCGTACGAGAGGCGGTCCGGTCCGCCGATCTCGTAGGTGGCGTTCGCCGGCGCCGGGAGCGCGGCGGCGGCCATGAGGTAGGCGATGACGTCGTCGATGGCGATGGGCTGCGTGAGCGTCCCCACCCACCTCGGGGTGACCATCATGGGCAGCTGCTTCACCAGGGCGCGCATGACCTCGAAGGACAGGCTCCCCGAGCCGATGACGATGCCGGCCCGCAGCTCCACCACGGGGAGGCCGGTCGAGCGCAGCACCCGGCCCACCTCGTGCCGGCTGGCGAGATGGTCGCTCAGGTCGCCGCCGCTCCCCAGCCCGCCCAGGTAGACGATGCGCCGCACGCCGGCCTCCAGGGCGGCCTTGGCGAAGTTCTGCGCGGCGATGCGGTCGTCGTCGGCGAACGCGCCGCGCGAGCCCATGGAGTGGACCAGGTAGAAGGCCACGTCCGTGCCGCGCATCGCGTCCGCCAGCCCGTCGGGCGCCAGCAGGTCCGCCGAGACCACCTCGGTGTCCGGGCCCACGCGTCCGGTGAGCGACTCCGGCCGCCGGGTGAGGCACCGCACGGGCATGCCGCGCGCTTCGAGCTCGGTCAGGAGGCGCCCACCCACGTAGCCGGTGGGGCCGGTCAGCAGCACGCGCCCGGTCACCCGTCGAGAGTAGCGCGTCCTGGCCGTCCCGCCAGACGCACCCGCGGCGTCATCCGAGCCGGGCGGCCAGCGCGCGCAGCCGCGCCGACGGCGGGGCGAAGCGGTCGTCGGTGATCCACAGGCCGCCGATCGCCAGGGCCGCACCCAGCAGGGCGGCGGTGAAGGCGAACGGGTTGGGTCGGTCCACCTCGAAGAACTCGCTCGCCGGTGCCCAGCTCAGGGCCATGGCGTAGGCCACCAGCATGAGGCCGCACAGCAGCGAGACCCACCGCAGCCGGCGGGCGCTCGCCCCCTGGCCCTCCAGGATCAGCACGAAGTAGAGGCCGATGAGGATGAGGGTGGTCACCGCGACGGTCCGTGCCTCGGTGAGGCTGGTCTCGAGCACGTTCAGGGCGATCAGGAACCCGGCCACCACCCCCAGGCCGGCGGCGACCCCCGCGGGCACGGCGAACCGCGCGACGTCACGCATGAAGCGGTCGCTGCGCCATGGCCCCTCCGACGGCGCCAGGGCGAGCACGAACGCCGGGATCCCGATGGTGAGCGCCGAGGCGAGCGTGAGGTGGCGGGGCAGGAAGGGGTAGGTCGTGGGGCTGAGGCCGATCGTGAGGATCAGGAACGCCGCGAGCACCGACTTCGCCACGAAGAGCTTGGCGACCCGCTGCAGGTTGCGCAGCACGGTGCGGCCCTCACCGATCATGGGCGGGATGGACTCGAAGCCGCCGCGCACCAGCACCAGGTCGGCGACCGTGCGGGCCATGTCGGCGGCCGACGCCGGGGTGATCGACACGCGGGCGGCCTTGAGGGCCGGCACGTCGTTGACCCCGTCGCCCATCATCGCCACCGAGTGGCCGTCCTGGCCCAGCGCCTCGACGATGCGCCGCTTCTCCTGCGGCGGGGTGCGGCCCACCACGCCGGCCTCCATGACCGCGGCGCGCAGCTCGTACGCGCCCTCCGGCAGGTGGCGCCCGTCCAGCGGGATGTCGCCCACCGGGATGCCGCTGTCCCGGGCGATGGCCCGGACGGTGGCGGGATCGTCGCCGGAGATCACCACCGGGCGCACGCCCTCGCCCCGCAGGAAGGCGATGGCCTCGGGCACCGCCGCGCGCAGGCGCTCGGCGATGACCAGCAGCCCCAGCGGCTCGGCGCCCGCCGGAGGGGCGCCGTCCGGCCCGGGATCGCCGAGCGGCCCGGCGGTCTCGGCCAGCGCGAGCACCCGACGGCCGGCGGCGGCCTCCCGGCCGGCGCGCTCGCGCAGGGCGACGGCGCCCGCGGGCAGCACCACGTCCGGCGCCCCCAGCACCAGGGTGCGCCCGCCCACCCGCAGCCCGCTCCACATGCGGCGCGAGGAGAACGCCACGACGTGCTCCGGCGCCGCGGGCTCCGCCGGAAACGCCTCGCCGATGGCCACCACCACCGGGTCGGCGTCGCCGGAGGACGCCGCGTACCTGCCGGCGGCCGCGGCGAGGGCCTCCGGGGCGACGCCGTCGGCGGGGACGGTGTCCACCAGCCGCAGGGCGTCCTCGGTGAGCGTGCCGGTCTTGTCCAGGCACAGCACGTCCGCGGAGCTCAGGGACTCGATGGCCGACAGCTGCTGGGCCAGGGCGCCGCGCCGCGACATGCGCAGGGTCGAGACCGCGTAGGCCAGGCTGGTGAGCAGGATGAGCCCCTCGGGGACGAGGGTGACCACCCCGGCGGTCGCCTCGGCGACCGCCTCGTGGGCCGGGAGGTCCTGTCGCAGCAGGGCGACGGCGAACGCCAGACCCAGCGGGACCATGATGGCCACCAGCACCATCAGCAGCCGGTTCACCTGCGCCTGCAGCGGGGAGATGGCGTGCCGGAACTCCCGGGCCTCGCCGGCGATGCGCTGCGCGTAGCTGTCGGCGCCCACGGCCTCGGCCAGGTAGGTGCCGGAGCCCTCGGCCACGAAGCACCCGGCGCGGATCTCATCGCCGGCCGCGCGCGGGACCGGCAGCGACTCGCCGGTGAGCGCCGACTCGTCCAGCGCCAGCCCGTCGGTGGCCGCGACCCTCCCGTCGGCGACGATCTGGTCACCGGCGCCGACCGCGAGCAGGTCGCCGGGCACGACCTCGCCCACCGGGATCCGGCGCCGCGCGCCGTCGCGGACCACGGTGGCGACCGGGGTGACCAGGGCGGCGAGGCGGTCCAGGGCGCGCTTGGAGCGCAGCTCCTGGAGGATTCCGATGCCGGAGTTGCCCACGAGGACGGCCACGAACAGGGCGTCGCGCCAGTCGCCGGCGACCAGCGTGAGCGTGCCGAACACGGCCAGCACGAGGTTGAACAGCGTGAGCGTGTTCGCCCGCACGATGCTGCGCGTGCTGCGGCTGGTGGCCGGGGGTTCCGGCGGCCCGCCGCGGGCGGCCAGCCGCCGCGCGGCCTCCTGCTCGGTCAGGCCGCGCCCGTCTGTGATCGTCGTCTCCACCGCTCCGATCGTCGCACGTGGCGCCGGACGGCGGACCGGCCGGTGGTCATCAGGAAAACCGACGAATTATGCGGTTGCGCGGCGGCCGCGGTTGAGATGTAAGGGGAATGTGAAAGGGTCGCGGCGCCGCGGGCCGGGATGCCCGGGGCGGCGGCCCGGAGGGTCGCCAACCGGGGAGGGGAGCGAGCGATGTCCGTCACGCGGATGGATGGTCTGCGCGCGGGGACGGCCGCGGGGACGGCCGTGGGGCCGGAGCCGCCCGAGGCCGCATGGGAGGCGTTCCGCCGTGCGGCGGAGTCGGCCCCCGCGTACCGGGAGGTGCTCCGAGCGGCGGGGATCGACCCCGCCTCCGAGCGGGACTGGGACGCCGTCCCGGTGCTCTCCCGCCGGACGGTCTTCGCCCGGGGTGCGGCCGGCTGGCTCGCCCACGGCGGCATCACCGACGCGGTGGAGATCGTGTGCTCCAGCGGGCAGTCCGGGCCGCCGTTCGCGATGGGCCTGTCGGGGGCGGGGGCGGCGGACCGCATGCGCGAGCGGGTGGACGGGCTCCTCACCGCGCTCGGCGCCGGCCCGGGCAGCCCGTCGCTGCTGGTGAACGCGCTGCCGATGGGCATCTCGGTGCCCAGCGACCTGGCGACGTGCGCCACGCCGTCGGTGCATCCGGAGATGGCCCTGCACGTGCTCACCTGCCTCGCGCCGGCCTTCGACCGCGTGCTGCTGGTGGCCGAGCCGCTCTTCCTGGCCGAGCTGGCCCGCCGCTGGGCGGCGCACGGCCCCGTGCATCCCGAGACCTGGATCGTCACGGGCGGCGAGCCGGTGGCCGAGGCGTGGCGCGGCCACGTGTGCCGGCTGCTGGGCTTGGACGTCCACCGCGTCACGATCTCCATGGGCGCCGCGGAGGTGGGCCTCCACCTGCTGCACGAGGTGCCCGAGCTCGCCCTGGCCCGGTCGATCGCGGCGGCCGACCCCGTGGGGGCGGCGCGGGGCACCTGGGGCGAACTGTGCGACGGGGCGTACGTGCCGGCCCTGCTCACGTACGACCCCTCGCGCCTGCACGTGGAGACCCGCCCGGACGCCACGGGGATCCCGCGGCTGCTGGTGACCACCCTGGAGGACGTGCCGCTGCCGCTCATCCGCTACGACCTGGGCGACGTGGCGATGGTGCTCGGCGACGACGCGAGCGCGGCGCTGGCGGCGCGCACCGGCGTGCCGCTGCCCGCGCCGCTGGTGGCGCTCGCCGGCCGGGGCGCCCACCTGCGCACCGCATCCGGAGCGCGCGTGCGGCCCGAGGCGGTGCGCGAGCGGCTGTTCGGGGACGCCCGCCTGGCCGGGGACCTCACGGGCCGCTTCCGGCTGCGGGCCACGGATGCCGGCGAGGTGCTGGAGTGCCACCTGGAGGCGCGCGAGCGCACCGCGCCCGGACCGGGGGTGGAGGCGGCGCTGGGGGACCTCGAGCGGTGGCTGTGGGAGCTGGGCGGCGTGCCCACCCGGGTGGTCCGTCACGGCGCGGGCGCGTACCCGTACCACCCCGAGGGCGACTGGACCCACAAGGCCCGCTATCTCGACCCCGAGGTGGCCGCGGCATGAACGGTCTGACGGTGGTGCTCTCGGACCAGCTGGCCGAGATCGACCAGGCCATGGCGCTGGTCCACGACGGCTTCGTGGAGTCGGGGTTCATGGAGCCCGAGGCGTCGGGACGGCGGGCGATCCCGCACTATCTGACGCCCGGGACGTTCTTCGCGCTGGCGTTCCTGGGCGGCGTGCCCATCGGCGCCATGTCGGTGATCCCCGACGGTCCGTGGGGGCTCCCGTCGCACCACACCTTCGCCGAGGAGTTCGCGGCTGCGGCGCAGATGGGCCCGACGGTGGAGGTGGGGTCCCTGGTCGTCGCCGCCGGGCACCGCTCGATGACGCGCCAGGTGTTCATGCACCAGGTGGCCGGGGTGATCCGCGTGCTCACCGCGCGGGGCGACAACCCGGTGCCGGTGATCACCGTGGCGCCCGAGCAGGAGCGCTTCTACACGGCGGTCTTCGGCCTGGCCAGGGTCGGGATCGAGCGCCCGCTCTACGGTGCGCCCGCGGTGGCGCTGGCCGGCACCATCGAGCGGGTCGCCGAGCACGTCTTCTCCGGGCAGACGATGGCACGACGGACCATGGCGGGACTCATCTCGGACCCGGCGCCCCCGTGGTTGCGCAACCGCCTGGCGGACCGCAGCCCCGACCCGGTGCCGCTCCCGTCCTGGCTGGTCCCGGTGCGCGAGGCGGTCGGACGCGGCGGCGCCTCCACCCTCCGCTCAGGCGCCGCCGAGCCCGCCTGAGGCCATCCGCGGCCCCGGCTCCGCGTCGTCGCCGGCGGCCCGCACGCGCTGGACGGCGGGGCGGATGCGGGGCACGAGGCCGGGCGCCACGGCGCCGAGCGTCGCCGAGAGGTCCGATGCGGGGCGCTTGAACAGGTACCCCTGCCCGAGCTCCACGCCGATGTCGCGCAGCACCTCCAGCTCGGCGAGCGTCTCCACGCCCTCGGAGACCAGCGTCGCGTCCATCTCCCGGCTGAAGGCCACCATCGACCGCACCAGTGCCTGCTTGGCGGGGTCGGAGTCGATGTCCCTTGGCGTAGTCGGGGACCAGCCGCATGAGGTGGCGCAGGGTGGAGTGGCCGGCGCCCAGGTCGTCCACCGCCACCAGCGCGCCGCGGAGCCGGAGGTTGGCCAGGCGGTCCGCCAGCTGGCCGTAGTCCTGCACCTGCTCGTGCTCGGTGATCTCGATGAGCAGCCAGTCGAGCGATCCGGGCGGCATCAGCTCGTCGATCGAGCCGCTCAGGATGAGCTGCGGGCTGGCGTTGAGGGAGAGGTACGTGCCGGCGGGGACCTCCTCGCGCCGCGCGACGGCGCGCCGCAGGCACTCCAGCTCCAGCTCCAGGCCGAGGCCCACCTGATGGGCTTCGCCGATCCACTGGTCCGGGCCGCGGCGCGGCTCCACCTCGAACCGAGACAGCGCCTCGTGGCCCACGATGCGGAGGGTGTCCATCCGCACGATGGGCTGGAAGACGGGCCGCAGCGCGTCGGGGTCCTCGATGATCTGGGCGATCCGCTCCCGCCGGGTCCGGAAGGACGCCGAGTAGGAGCCCTCGGCGACGGCGCCGTCCAACAGGCCACGGTCGAACGCGACCACGTCGCGGCCGTTCAGGGAGGCCGCCTCCAGCGCCTCCTCGACGGCCGCCTCGATGTTTGCCGCGGTGGTGGCGTCCGCCGGGCTCAGGACGATCGCCCCGCGCGCCGGCAGGCCCGCCTCGTTGCGGCCCGCGGCGGCCACCGCGACGGCCGCCCAGTCACGTGCCTGGGCGGCGTCGGCGACGCGCCCCACCCAGCAGAAGCGGTCGGGGCCCACCCGGCCCCACACGCCGGGCCCCAGCGGCGCGCGCACGCACGCCTCGGCCACCTCCGCCAGGAGCGCGTCCCCGGCGGAGAAGCCGTGGGCCGCGTTCCAGCCGCCGAACCCGTTGAGGTCCACCACGATCACGCCCACCGGTTCGCGGACGCTCGAGCCGGCGACGATGCCGGCCAGGTGGCGGTGCATGGCGCGGGCGTCGTGCAGGCCGGTGATGAGGTCCTCGTCGGTGCGCCCCTGGCGCCGCATCAGGGAGTGGACGCGCCAGGCCAGCACCGCGCCGATCAGCCACACGGCCGGCGCGACGGTCGCGGGCACCATGGCCGCGGCCGGCGCCGCCAGCGCGAGGCCCAGGACCGCGACGGCGCCGCTCACGCGCTCGCCCGCCAGCGCCACCTCGCGGGCGCGCAGCGGGCGCCCCGCGGAGAGGGCGAGCAGGCCGAACACGACGCAGTACAGGGACAGCGCCACCGGGGTCAGCTCGATCTGCCCCCGGGCGACGAGCGAGCTCACCGCGGCGTCGCCGACCGCAAGGGTGAGGAAGGCGGCGACCAGCCACGGGTACGCGCTGGCGCGCTCCAGCGAGGCGCGACGCACGGCGTTGTAGGCGGCGGCCACCAGCAGCAGGTCCAGGGCGACCGGCATGAGCAGCGCGGTGTTCTGGTCGGCGCCCAGCGGGCCGTACCAGAGCGTGCCGAGCACGACGACGCCGATGATCAGGAAGGCCGCGATCTCCATCGCCAGCGTCTCCGCGACCCGCCTGCGGGACTCGGCGACGACCGGCTGGCGCAGGAGCCACAGCGCGTGGAACCACGGGATGTAGGCGAGCAGGAACCCGGCCTGCGACCAGGCGGCCGGCTCGGTGACGTCGCCGCCGGTCGCCACGAAGGCGACGTAGGGGATCGCGCCCAGCGCCCAGATCGCGCATCCCCGCGCGAAGCAGGTCCAGACCCGCCGCTGGCGCCCCTCGAGGGCCCGGGCCGCCCGCAGCTGCACGACCGCGGCGAGGGTCGCGGCGATGGCGTGCACGACCACGACGGCGGCCGCCCCCGCCGCGAGGGAGATCAGTCCCGCGTTCAGCAGCGCCGCCGGGACGAGCACCCCCGCGACGCCTGCGAGCGTGAGCCAGGCCACGAGGCGCGGCCGTCCTTGCCATGATGCCTCCACAGAAGGTTTGTCGACGCACCGCATCGGCCGCTTGAGGCGGCGCGCGGTGAGGGCCCGTGGGGCTGCGTATCGGGATGAAACGACCTGTGGGCGACGTGACGGGGACCGCGGATCCGGACGCGGGCAGCGCAGGGGGCGACGCGGTCGCGGCCGCGCTGTGGCGGGACGCCCCGCTGGGCGTGCTCGAGCTCGACCTCCATGGCCGGTGCCGCGGGGTGAACCCGGCCTGGTCGGGCCTCACCGGGATGCCCGCCGACCGCTGCACCGGCGACGGCTGGATGCGCTGCGTCCACCCCGACGACCGCGCGCTCGCCCGCTCGGCGGTCGCGGCGGCCGCCGGGGGCGGACACGCGGGGCCGGTGCCGCTGCGCCTGGTGCTGCGCACCGGCGGGACGCGGTGGGCGGAGCTCACGGCCCGCCCGGCCGGTGACCCGCCCGCCGCGCCGGCGGCGGTGCTGGCCATGCTGGTGGACGTGACCGGCCGTGTGCGGCGCGAGGCCGAGCTGGCGGCCATCGCCGAGCACTCGCCGGACGCGGTCCTGCGGCTGGACGCCAACCGGCGGATCGTCTTCGCCAACGCCGCGCAGGCGCGCCTGGCGGGGTTCCCGCCGTCGGCGCACGCCGGGCGGACCGTGTGGGAGCTCGGGCTGCCCGAGGACCTCGTGGTCGTGCTCGACGCCGCCCTGGGCCGCGCGCTGCGCACCGGGGTGGGGGAGGACCTGGAGTTCCCGGTGCCCGTGGGCTCCGACAGCCGGTGGCTGCACGCGCGGGTGGTGCCGGAGGCCGACGGGGAGGGCGCGGTGCGCCACGTGCTGCTGGTCTCGCGCGACGTCACCGAGCGCCGGGAGGCCGAGGACGCCCTGCGCGCCCGCGACGCCATGCAGTCGGCGCTGGTCCGCGGCGTCTCACACGAGTTCCGCGCACCCCTGGCGGCGATCTCGGCGGCGGCCGGCGCCCTGGAGCGCGTGCCGGAGGCGGAGCGCCGGGAGCTCCTGCACGCGGTCACCGAGGAGACCGCGCGGCTGGAGCGGCTGGTGGCGAACCTGCTGGACCTGTCGCGGCTGGAGGGCGGCGCGCTGGTGCCGCGGCTCGACTGGTGCGCGGTGGACGACCTGGTGACCGGGGCGCGGCGGGCCTCCGGCCTGGCCTTCGGCCCGGGGGAGCTCGTGGTGGCGCTCGACGCCGAGCACCCGCTGGTGCAGGCCGATCAGGTGCTCACCGAGCGGATCCTGTCGAACCTGCTGCGCAACGCGGTGATCCACGGCGCGCCCCCGGTGCGCGTGACCTCCCGCGCCGGCGACGGCGTGGTGGAGCTCGCGGTGGAGGACGCCGGGGCCGGGCTGCCCCGCGAGCTGCGGTCCACGGCCTTCGCCCCGTTCGTGCAGGGTGAGGGGCGGCCGGGCATCGGCGTGGGCCTGGCGCTCTCGCGCGGGCTGGCCGAGGCGCAGGGCGGGACGCTGGTGGCCACGCCGAACCCCGGGGGCGGCGCGCGGTTCGTGCTCTCCCTGCCGCTGGTGCCGGTGCCGGAGGTCCCCGAGTGAACGGCCCGCCCCAGCGCGTGCTGGTGGTGGACGACGAGCCGCACATCCTGCGGGGGCTGTCGGCCAGCCTCAACGCGGCGGGCTACCACGTGACCGGCGCGGCCACCGCGCAGGAGGCCCTGCGCGCCGCCGCGCTGCGCACCCCGGACGTGGTGGTGCTGGACCTGCGGCTCCCGGACGGCTCCGGCCTGGACGTGTGCCGGCGCCTGCGGGAGTGGACGCAGGTGCCGGTGATCGTCGTGTCGGCGCACGACGCGGAGGAGGACAAGATCGCCGCGCTGGACGCCGGTGCCGACGACTACGTCACCAAGCCGTACGCCACGGGTGAGCTGCTGGCCCGGGTGCGGGCCGTCACGCGGCGGGCCGCGACGGCGCCGGGCTCCCAGCCGCAGGTGTCCTTCGGCGGGGTGGTGGTGGACCTCGCGCTGCGGTCCGTCACCCGCGACGGCGCCCCGGTGCGCCTGACCCCGCGCGAGTACGACCTGCTGGCGGAGCTCGCACGGCACGCCGGTCGGGTCATCACCCATCCCGCGCTCCTGCGGGCCGCGTGGGGGCCGGGCTACGAGCGGGAGACCCACTACCTGCGCGTCTACATGGCGCGACTGCGCGGCAAGCTCGAGGCGGACGCGTCCGACCCGCGCCACCTGGTGACCGAGGCCGGCGTGGGATACCGCCTCCAGCTCGACTGAGCCGGAGGGCGGGGAATCTGCCGAGGGGGCGGCATCGACGGATCGCTCCGGATGCCGCGGAGGCCGGTTCCCGCGCCCTCCCCCTCAGTCAGGCGCGGTGTGCGGACTCCTTGATCCCCCTCGTGGCACCCGGGAGGGTAGACCGGCGCGGCTCAACGCGGGGTCAATTCCGGGAGCCCCGGCATCAACAGCGCGTAAACGAGACCCCGCGGGTCATGCGGCGCTGGGACCCAGACCCCGTCGCGAGACCCGGCTCACGGCCTGGGAGATGCGCAGGCCGCCGGGCGAGGTGTGCTCGCGCGGGGCGGCGCGCAGGCGCTCGCCGACGATGCGGCTCACCGGGCGGGTGCGCAGCAGCCCGAACATGAGCCACGGCGCACGTTCCATCACGAGCTTCGCCGCCCAGGCCGACGCCGCGTGGGGCCCGAGCGCGCCGGCGAGCCGCCCGGGGTAGGCCGAGCAGTCGACGGCGGCGCCGTCCAGCAGCTCGCCCACCGTGCGCGCCGCGATGCGGCTGGAGGTGAACGCCTCGTACATGCCGTCGCCGCTGAACGGGTCGACCAGGCCGGCGGCGTCGCCCACCAGCACGGCGCGGTGCGTGGCGACGGGCGTGCCGGACCGGCGGATGGGCAGGCGGTGGCCGCGGATCTCGGTGAGGTCGTCGATGGTGATGCCGTGGACCTGGCAGATGCGGCGCAGGTGGTCGCGCATCCTGGGTCCCTCCTCCAGGTATCCGCCCACCCCGACGTTGACGTGGTCGCCCTTCGGGAAGATCCAGCCGTATCCGCCCGGCACCACGTCGAACTCCAGCAGGGCGGCGTCCTCGTAGCGGCCGTCGTCGAACCCGGCGGCACCCCGGGGCAGGTTCCCCTCCATCGCCACGGCGTAGGAGTGCTCGGCAACCCCGAGCGCCTTGCGGGTCACCCCGTTGCAGCCGTCGGCGCCCACCATGACCTCGGCGGCGATCGTGCCGGTGTCGGTGCGCACCTCCACGCCTTCGGTGCGGAGCGTGATGTCCCGCACCCGCGTCCCGTCGCGGAAGTCCACGCCCTTGGCCACGGCCTGCTCGGCGAGGAACAGGTCCAACCGCCGGCGCTGGGTCATGAGCACCATCGGGCCCTCGCCGTCCACGTGGCACACCGGCCCGCCGTACCCCAGGCGGACGTCCATGCGGGAGACCACCCGCTCCACCACCGGGTCGATGGCGAACGGCAGCACGCTCGCCCCGCGCAGGGTCACGCCGCCGCCGCAGGGCTTGTCGCGCGGGAACCGCGCGCGGTCGACCATGACGACCTTCGCGCCGCGCTCGGCGAGGCGGTAGGCGGCGGTGGAGCCCGCCGGGCCCGCTCCCACCACGATCACGTCGACGCGCTCCGCCACGCGCGGCAGTCTGCCAGCTTCGCCGCCGTGAGGTCGGGCGCGGGGCGGCCCGCCGGGGACGCTACCGTCGAGGCGTGGAGCCGTTCGGTCCGACACCGGGGTGCAACGAGCCCGCGCGGGTGGTGGAGACCCACGTCTCGGTGATCACGTTCATCGGAGACCGGGCCTACAAGGTCTGCAAGCCGGTCGACCTGGGGTTCCTGGACCACTCGACGCTGGAGGCCCGCGGAGCGGCCTGCCGGCGCGAGGTCGCGCTCAACCGGCGCCTGTCCCCGGACGTCTACCTGGGGGTCCTGGACGTGTCGGGGCCCGGCGGCGCCGTGTGCGAGCACATCGTGGCGATGCGGCGGATGCCGGCCGACCGCTGCCTCACGCGCCTGCTGGGAACGCCCGAGGGACCGGACGCCGTGCGGGCGGTCGCCCGGACGGTGGCGGCGTTCCACGCCACCGCCGCGCGATCGCCGCGGATCGACCAGGCGGGGTCCCGGGCGGCGCTGCTGGCCCTGTGGGAGCAGAGCATCGACCAGATGTCGCCGTTCGCCGGCGGCGTGCTGCCGCAGGACGAGTTCGCGGAGGTCGGCGGGCTGGCGCGCGCGTACCTCGCCGGGCGGGGCCCGCTGTTCGACGCCCGGCGGGCGTCGGGCCTGGTGCGCGACGGCCACGGCGACCTGCTGGCCGACGACGTGTTCGTGCTGGACGACGGGCCGCGCATCCTCGACTGCCTGGCCTTCTCGGATGCGCTGCGGTGGGCCGACGTGCTGCTGGACATCGCGTTCCTGGCGATGGACCTGGAGTGGAAGGGGCACCCCGCGCTCGCCGACCGGCTGCTGGCCTGGTACCGCGAGTTCTCCTACGAGCACCACCCGGTCTCGCTGTGGCACCACTTCGTGGGGTACCGCGCCCACGTGCGCAGCAAGGTGGCCTGCGTGCGGGCGGCACAGGGCGACCCCGGCGCGGCGGCCGAGGCCGCGGGCCTGCACGCCCTCGCCGCCCGCCGCCTGCGGGCCGGGCGCGTGCGCCTGGTGATGGTGGGCGGTCCGCCGGGCTCGGGGAAGTCGACGCTGGCGGCGGCGCTCGCCGACCGCCTCGGCGCCGTTCACCTGTCCACGGACCACCTGCGCAAGGAGCTCGCCGGCCTCCCGCCGGACGCGGACGCCTCGGCGCCGCTGGGGCAGGGCCTGTACCGGCCCGAGCTGGTGCACCGTGTCTACACCGAGCTGCTGGACCGCGCGGCGCGGCTGCTGGGGATGGGCGAGCACGTGGTCCTGGACGCCTCGTGGGGGGAGGAGCAGGAACGGGCGCGCGGCCGGCACGTGGCCGAGGTCTGCGACGCGACGCTCACCGAGCTGCGCTGCGCTGCGCCGCCGGCGGTCCTCAGGGAACGTGCCGCGCTGCGCCGGGCCGGTGCCGCGGCCCACGCCTCGGACGCGTCGGAGGTGGTCGCGGCCGCCCTGTTCGCGGCGGCCGACCCCTGGCCGTCGGCGGTGCGGGTGGACACCGGCGGCGCCGGTCCGCAGGCCGCGCTCGCCCGCGCGGTGGAGGCGCTGGAGCGTGGGTGACGGGGCGCCGCGGCGCGGCGCCCCGTCGGTGGATCAGCCCGTGACGGCCGGCGCGGGACGCGCCGCGGGCAGCACGCGCACCGGGGTGCGGTCCTGCACCTGCCGCACCGCGGCCCCGGTCGCCGAGGCCCGCAGCGACACCGAGCGCGCGGCGCCCGTCGAGGTGGGCGCCAGGCGGAGCACGATGCGACGGCTCGCGCCCTTGCGGAGGTTCATCTTCGGGCCCACGATCACGCCGTTGCGCATCGTGAAGCCGGCCGGCATCGAGGTGACGGTCAGGCCGGCGGGCACCGGGATGCGCAGCCGGACGTTCGTCGCGGTCGCCGGCCCGAGGGACCGGATGGTGACCACGTAGTTCCCGGATGCCCCGGCGCGCAGGAACTCCGGGCCGTTGATGGTGATCGAGAGCCTCGCGCTCGTGGGCGCCGGCGTCGTGGGCGCCGGTGCGGCGGGGCCCTGCACCGCGGTGGCCACGGTGGTGCTGCGCGCGAGCAGCGACACGCCGCTGCTGACGCCGTTGTGGGCCACGGAGGCGCGGTTGGTGATCTGCGTGCCGGTCGCCGTCGCGGCGTTCACCGTCACGCGGAACACCGCGGTGGTGGAGGCGTTCACCGCCAGGGTGCCGCCGGCCGCACCGGTGGCGCCCGACCCGAGCCGCACGGTCACGCCGGACGCGGACGCGTCGCCGCGGTCGTCCGCCGAGGTGTCGGTGAACGTGGCCGCGCCGTCGCCCGCCGTGATCCTCACGGACCCGGGCACCAGCGTGGTGCCCGTGGGGATGGCGTCGGTGAGCACGACGCTGCCCGCCGCGTCCGTGCCGGTGTTGCTCACCGCGATGGTGTACTCGAGCGTGTCACCGGCCAGCAGCTGGCCGCCGTCGACGTCCGCGACCGACTTGCTCACCACCAGGCGGGGGGCGTACAGGTCGATCGCGCTGGTCACCACGCCCGGCAGGTAGGTCTCACCGCCGGTGGTGAGGCCGATCGTGGCCGAGGTGGCGCTGTTGGGGATGATGCCGTCCGCGGTGAAGACCGAGGCGTCGATGCCGAGGCTGTTGGCGTAGTCCGGGGACTTGGCGGTCGAGCGCGTTCCACGGTCGGCGAAGCTCGAGTTGAACATGTCGTTCGCCGGGTGCAGGGCATCGGACAGGCCCGTCCCGTTCAGGGTGAGGGTGTCGCCGGTCGACCCGCGATCACCGTCGTAGGCGATGACGCCGATCCGCGCGGTCACCGCTCCCGACGGCGGGGCCTGCATCCCCGTGACGGTGATGGTCTCCGACGGGTTGCCGCCGTCCACCGCGACGAGGCCGTCGAACACCGTCAGGTTGCGCGGCGGGGCGGCGTCGTCGCGATACACGACCACGAGACTCCATCCGCCGTACGTGTTCGTGCCGGTGCCGACCTGCACGTTCGCGACGGTGTAGGCGCCGTTCCCGGCCGCGCTGACCTGGGAGGTGACGTCCGCGAAGGCCTGGTACGAGTTGTCGGTCGAGTAGGCGCCGGTCTCGGCGCCCGTCACCGTGACGTACGCCCCGCCCGGCACCTGCAGCTTGACCGAGGTGCGTGCCGATGCGCTGGGCGCGGCGGCGCCGCCGCCGCCGGCGTCCAGGCGACCACCCCAGTAGAGGCCGGCGAACAGCACCTGCGCGTCGGCCGGCATCGCCAGGGTCGCGGAGCTCGAGTCGAAGGTCGAGCCGTCGGCGTCGATGTCGACGTGCTCCATGGTGAAGTCGTTGTTCCTGCCGTTCGCGCCGGCCAGCACCGAGGCGCATGAGCCCGCGGAGGCGGGGCACTTCAGCACGGTGTTGCCGACGATGGCGATGTCACCGGCGGCGTTGGTGGTGTAGCGGGCCGTGAAGGGCGTCACGGCCGACGCGGTGGCGGCGAGGCCGAGCAGCAGCGCCGCGGCACCCAGAAGGGTGCGCATGATGGGGGTGGGGGTACGCATTCACCCCGACTCGGCAGGAATACGGTCCCCCGGTATCCCCCGGAAGGGTGACGTGCCGGGCGCCAGGCGCCCGGCACGCCGCCCCGTCAGGCCAGGTAGCGCTCCAGCTCGCGCCCGATGTCCTCGGGGCTCACGTCCTCGCCGTCGTTCATGCGCTGCAGCATGCCGGCGATCACCCGCTTGGCCTCGCGCTTCTCGGCGCCGCCCAGGAACCCGTCGAACACGTGGTCCCCGGCGAGCGCCCGGGAGATCTCCTTGTCCTTGTCGTGGTCGCCGAGGTCGGTGAAGTACACGACGCGGTAGGCGCGGTTGTACCCGCCCTCCCGGTAGATCTCGAACATGGTGCGGTCCTCGGGCCGAGCCAGGGTCATTGGCGGACCCCCGCGGTCTGGCCGCCGTGCGACGGGGCCATCTCGGCGCGCAGCTGGCGCTCGAGCTCCGCGAGGCGGGACTCGATCTCCACGCGCTTGGTCTTCTCGCGCACCATGTCCTCCCGGTAGCGGGACAGGAAGTAGCCGATGGTCTCGACGCGGATCTTGATCGATCCGGACGCCTTGTTCTCGTCGATGTCCTTGAAGCAGAAGTACGGCGTCCCGGCGTCCTGGATGATCTCCTCGACCGCCGTGTAGATGGGCGCGTCATGCCCGCACTTGAAGGAGCTCAGCTCCAGCGCGACGAGGTTGGGGTGGCGGGCCGTGTACTTGGCGGCCCAGATCTTGCGGGTGGTGTTCTCCGAGTAGGAGTTCTTCCACACGTCCGCGACGTCGAACGGGTCCTGGATGGTCCCGGCGCGCACCTCGTCGCCGAACAGCCGCCACACGATGTCGTCGTCGATCGGCAGCGAGTCCTGGGTGAACACCGGGTAGCCGATGCGCTGGAACTCGTCGCAGATCTCGTGGTTCACGCCCGGATCGTTGTGGTACGGGCGGCCCAGGATCACGATGCCCAGGCGGTCCTCCGCCTCGAGCTGGTCGATCACCTCCCGGGCGCCGGTCCGGATGTCCCGCTCGTACCGCTCCAGGGCCCGGTAGCCCTCGTCGACGGCCCGGCGGTTCTCCTCCATCGTGAGGCCCAGGAGGTCCTTCCAGTCGTCGAACAGCTGCTTCTCGAGCAGCCGCGGCTCGTCGACGTTGACGAACGTGTTCTTGTAGACCACGCCCAGCTCTGCGAAGAGGTCGCCCTCCTTGGTGAACGCCGCCTTCACGGCCTCCGGGGTGGCGGTCACCGTGGGGCAGGACCTGCTGCTCTGGGTGTTCGACAGGAACGTGCCGAGGGCGTCGATCATCGGGAAGAAGATGACGTCCAGGGGGCGCTTGGCGTGGTGCTTGTGCAGCAGGTTGTGCACGTGCGGGATGCCGATCTTGCTGGGGAAGCAGGGATCGATCGCGCCGCGCTTCGCGCCCTCCTTGTACAGCTCCTCGCTGGTGTAGTCCGAGTACACGATGTTCCGCGGCGGGATCCCCAGCGCCTCCAGCCAGCCCGCGAACAGCGGGTTGGTGGAGTAGGCGTTCAGCACCTTGGGGATACCGATGCGCAGCTCCTCGCGGCGGGCGGCCGCGGCGTTGCGCGCCTTGGCGGCGGCCGTGAAGGCCTTCTTGGTGGGCGGGTCGGCCACCACCTGGGCCTTCGGCGAGCGGAACACGTTCTCGGCCGACAGCTCCAGGAAGTTCGGGTACAGCGCCTTGTTGGAGTCCATGTCCTTCTTGATGACGCGCATGGCGTCCACGTCCTCCACCAGCCCCCGCTCGCAGGAGTTGCCCACGATGAGGCGCTTCACGCCCGGCAGGATCTCGATCTTGCTGGGCCGCGCCTCGTCCGCGAACTCCTCGCCGACGTTCACGTCGATGAAGGTCCGCAGGCAGCGGTTCTTGCAGAAGTAGCAGCGGGTGTCCTCGCTGCGGTGGGAGACGTAGGTGATCTCCTGCACGCGGTCGATGCCGATGAAGCTCGTCCGGTGGCCGTTCTCGTACAGCCGCACGGCCTCGATGCCGGCGCCGATGGCCCCGGACTCGCCGCAGTGCGGGTGGACGGTGATGGTGGGCTGCACGTCCTTGCCGGCGAACCGCTGCTCGATGAAGTCCACCTGCGACTTCACGGCGGCGAGGTTGTGCTGGGTGCCGCCCTGCAGGACGAAGTTGGTGCCGAGGGCGGCCAGGTTCGGCAGCTGGGCGACGTACAGCCAGATGTTCTTCGGCAGCACGGCGGCCAGGCCGGCCATGATCTCCTCCGGCTTCCAGCCCTGCCGCTGGAAGTCGACGATGTCGGACTGCATGAACACCGCGCAGCCGTACCCGAACGTGGGCATGGCCTCGGCGCCGAACGCGATGTCCGCGTACTTCTTCACGTCGAAGCCGAAGGTCTCGGCCGTGCTCTGCAGGAAGTAGCCGTTGCCGGCCGAGCACTGGGTGTTGAGCTTGAAGTCCTTCACCTGGCGGTTCTTGAGGACGATCAGCTTGATGTCCTGGCCGCCCACGTCGACGATGATGTCCACGTCGTCGCCGAAGAAGCGGATCGCCGACTCGGTGTGCGCCACGGTCTCCACCAGCGCCACGTCGGCGCGCAGGACGTCCTTGAGGATGTCCTTGGCGTAGCCGGTGGTGCCGATGCCCAGCACCTCGAGGGTCGCCCCGGCGTCCTCGACCTGCTGCTTGAGCGAGGCCAGGATCTCCTTGGTGTCCTCGATGGGGTTGCCCTTGGACAGCTGGTAGGCCTTCACCAGGACGTTGCGGTCCTCGTCGAGGAGCGCCGCCTTGGTGGAGGTGGACCCGCCGTCCAGGCCGATGAAGCCGCGCACCACCTGGCCCGGGCTGAACGTCGCCGGGATGAACGTCGGGATGGTGTGCTTCTCGACGAAGGCGTCCAGCTCCTCCTGGGTGTCCCACAGCCCCCGGCTGCCGGAGGCCTGCTTCTCCTCCAGCCGGCCCACCTCGATGTAGTGCCGCAGCAGCTTGGTGCCGCGGTACACGCCGATGCCGGCCTCCTCCTCCTTGCCGTACTCGACGGCGCCGATGGCGGCGAAGTACTGCGCGTTCTCCGGCACCCGGATGAGGTCCCGCGGGTCGACGCCCTCCGGCAGGGGCGTCTTCCGCTCCTCCCAGATCTTCGGGATGTTCTCCTTCCAGGCCTCGACCATCCCGCGGATGTAGGTGTTCGGGCCGCCCAGCAGCAGGACGTGGGGCAGGAGGGTGTTGCCGCGCGTGAGCACGGACAGGTTCTGCCCGATGATCGCGTCGAACAGCGACGCCATGAGCTGGTCCGGCGGCACGCCCATCTTCTGGAGCGAGTTCACGTCGGTCTCGGCGAACACGCCGCACTTGCCGGCCACCGGGTGGATCCGGATGCCGGAGTAGCCCATGTCCTTGAGCTCGTCGGCGGGGATGCGGAGCTTCGCGTTGATCTTGTCGATGACCGCGCCGGTGCCGCCCGCGCACTTGTCGTTCATCGACGGGATCTTCTTCTTCTTGCCCGTCTCCGGGTCTTCCTTGAAGATGATGATCTTCGCGTCCTGCCCGCCCAGCTCGATGACCGAGCCGGCCTCCGGGTAGAGCTTCTCCACGGCCAGGGAGACCGCGTTGACCTCCTGGACGAACTTCGCGCCGATCCGGGGGGCGATGCCGCCGCCGCCGGACCCGGTGATGAAGATCCGGATGCGGTCGTGGTCGATCGGGAAGTCCGTCTCGATCCTGGTGAGGAACTCCAGGACCTTCTCGGGCTGCTTGGTCTCGTGGCGCTGGTAGTCGCTCCAGAGGATCTCGTCGGTCGCCGGGTCGACAACCACCGCCTTCACGGTGGTGGAGCCGACGTCCAGGCCGACGCTGAGGCGGTCGTAGCGCTTGTAGCCGCCCTCGGCCATCACCCGACCTCCGCCGGGACGACGATGCGGCTCCCGGAGCCCTGCTTGTGCAGGTCGGCCACGTGGGCCAGGAAGTTCGCGGCCGTCCCGATGCAGCCCTTGGTGTGGGGCACCTTGTACATCGCAGACATCACCTCGGGGTGGGCCTCCTGGTACTCCCGGGCGTCGTCCAGGGTGAGGCCGGTCTGCTGCTCCACCCGCTCGATCTCCTGGCGGGCCTTCACGCGCGCCTCGCCGAGGGCCATCTGCACGCGGCTGTGGGCGTTCACCTCGCCCTCGCCGGAGGTCTCGATGGGCAGGTAGATCATGTCGCGGTACTGGTTGATGACCGCGCTCTGGACGCCGTCGGACTGCGTGGACGGCATGCACCCGAACGGCTTCAGCGACAGGACCATGTGGGCCAGGTCCTTGTTCGAGTAGTAGATGTTCTTGGCGACCTCGAGGTGGCCCTCGCCGCCGCCGGCGCGCGAGTTGTAGAACGGGTGGCCAAGGCGCTGCAGCTCGTACTGGTCGGTGAGGTCGTGCGGGATGTCGTTCAGCGCGGACCGCAGGCGGTTCCACTCGCGCTTGAACACCGCCTCGGCGACCGTGAGCTTCGCGTTCTTGCGGCGGGCCCGCAGCTCGTTGGCCATGCGCCGGTCCAGGCGCCAGGCGGCCGGCATGGACTCGTCCTCGTTGGTGTGCCGCCGGTCGAGGTTCTGCTGCTTGGCCTGGTGGATCATGTACATGATCCAGGTGCCCACCGGCTCCACGACCACCTGGGCGTTCTCGCGCTCCAGGAAGGCGAACATGTTGAAGTTGCCGTCGCCCTCGGTGGTCTGCGCCCAGAACTCGCCGGTGATCTTCACGACCGGCTTCACGCGGGTCCGGTCGAGCCGCACCTCGCCGAGGGCGGAGCCGACGCCGCGGAATGCGTCCGTGTAGTCGTCGGTGACCAGCTGGTCGCCGAACTTGCGGGCCTTCTCGGCCATGTCGCCGACCTTGGTGTCGCCCAGGAGCTTGGCGACCGGCGCCGACAGGGAGATCTTGCGCTTGTCGCGCAGGATGTCGTGCAGGCGCTCCATGCCGTCGTCGAGCGCGGTGTTCACGGTGCCGGGCTCGATCTCGAACGGCCGGGTCTGGTACCCGAGGTCGTTCAGCAGGTCGCCCATGTTGAGGGCGTTGAGCAGGGCGAGGAAGAAGTCGGTGTTCATCTCCAGGCCGGCCTCGGCGCCGGACTGGTCCAGGCCGCCCGACTGCTGGAAGAGGATCACGCGGAAGCCGTCGAAGCCGGAGTTGCGCAGGGCGAGGCGGTACTCGGCCTCGTACATCCCGAACCGGCAGGGGCCGCAGGCGCCCGCGGTGATGAAGATGTGCTTGTCGATGATGTCCTGGCGGGACATGCCGTCCGACTCGAGCTTCTGCAGGTACTGCACGAGGTTGCCCACCGTGAAGTACGTGGGGTTGCACTGGCCGTTGTTGCCGTACTCCTTGCCCAGCTGGAACGCCGCGACGTCCGGGACGGGCATGGGCTGGCACAGGTAGCCGAGCCCGGAGAGGGCGCCCTGGATGAGGCGTTCGTGCTTCCAGGTGAGGCCGCCGTACAGGACCGTCGTGTGCGGACGCTGGTCTCGGGTGAAGGCGTTCTCCTGCGGGCGCGTGAAGTGCGCGACCTTCTTCTCCTCGAGGCCCATCTCGCGTTCCAGCCGCGCGCGCTCCTCCTCGAGCCGCTGCCGGATCTGTTCCTCGGTGCTGGTCACCTGGGTTGCCATGGGGGCCGCCTTTCCTCGCATAGGGCACCACGGGTTCCCCGCGCCGAGGCGCGCTCCGCGCCGGCCGCGGAAACCCACGAGGGGTCATCCCGGCGCGCACAAGGACGGGGTTGGGAGGATGGGCGATCGAGGCCGTCTCGTCGACGGTGCCGTCGCTTGCGCTCGCGCGGCACCCGACCCGGGCACCGCGTGCAGCTCGGCCGACCATCCCATCCCGAGGCATCGTCCTGTCCGGCGGTCGGCGGGGCCATCGGGGAAACACCACCGGTGCGTGCGGATAACCCGCATCCGGGGTTCGGCGCGCCGCGGAGGCATGGCCCGCGGGCCGAGGAGCGTCCATCCGCCTCATCCGCTGGGCCGGGCGGGCCGATACCCAGTGAGGTGTCCGGGACCAGAGCCAGCATCGTCTTCTACGCCGGTCTGCCGTCGGACCAGGCGTCCGTCGTCCGCACGGGCTGCATGGCGCTGCACACGCCGGCGGTGAACCTGCGGGAGTTCGCCGCGCCGCCGGACGGCGCGATGGCGGTCGTGCTGCCGGCCGTGCTCGTGCCGCGGATCCTGGCGGGGTGGGGCGGCCCGCACGCGGCGCCGCCGGTGATCGCCGTCGCCGACGGCGAGGACGCCGGCGCCGCGGCGCTGGAGGCGGGGGCGACGCTCGCGCTGCTGCTGCCGCTCACCGAGGCGGGCGTGCGCCTGCGCCTGCGCGAGCTGGTCGCCACCAGCCTGGGCCAGAGCCTGGGCGCCGTGCTGGAGTCGATGACCGACGGCTTCGCCGCCGCGGACGCATCCGGCGCCATCACCGCGGTGAACGACGCCTTCTGCGAGCTGCTGGGGTACCGCCGCGACGAGATCATCGGGGCGGTGCCCCCCTACCCATTCTGGGCGCCGGAGGCGACCCGCGAGCTGGAGGACGCCCTCGTGGAGGTGCTGTCGGGGGCCTCCACCCACGTCCGCCTGCGGTACCGCCACCGCGACGGCCACCGGCTGACGCTGGCGGCGTCGGTCTCGCCGCTGGTGGGGCCCGACGGCGCACCCGCCGGCGCGGTGGGGCTGTTCCGGGACGACACCGCCCAGGAGGCCGTCGAGCGCCGGCTGCGCGCGAGCGCCGACGAGCTGCGCGGGCTGGTGGACCACCTCCCGGGCGCCGCCGTGCTGCGGCTGCCGGACGGGTCGCTGCGCCTCAACGCCAGGGCGCGGGAGCTCATCGGCTGGCCGGAGCGCGAGCTGGCCACGGTGGAGGACTGGTTCCGGTTGCTGTACGCCGGCCGGGCCGAGGACGTGCAGGCCCGCTACGAGCGGGCCCGCGCGGAGGGCTTCCCGTCCAGCGTGATCGGCCGGCTCGCCACCCCGACGGGCACGCGCGTGATGGAGTTCTTCGCGTACCGCGCCCCGGACCACAGCGAGGTCTGGCTGGCCACCGACGTCACGGAGCGACTCGAGGCGCAGGAGGAGCGGGACCGGCAGGCCGCCCGGCTGGCGGCCGTGATGGAGGCGCTCCCGGACCTGGTGATCCGCCTGCGACGCGACGGCCGGATGATGGCCGCGCACGGCGCGCCCGAGCTGCTGGCCGTGAACGATCCGTCCGCGGACGTCAACATCCGTGAGGTGCTGCCCCCCGAGGTGGCGCAGATGAGCCTGGCGGCGATCGCGGCGGCGCTCGACACCGGGGAGATCCAGCAGATCCAATACCCGCTCGAGGTCGGCGCCGGGCGGCGGTGGTTCACCACGCGCATCGCCCCGATGGCGGGCGACGAGGTGGTGTGCGTCGTCCGTGACGACACCGAGCGCCTCCACGCCGAGCGCGACCGCGACCGGGTGTTCCGCATCACCGCCGCGCCCATGGCGGTGTGGGACCTCTCGGGGCGCGCCCTCGAGATCAACCCGGCCATGGAGCGGCTGCTGGGGTGGTCGGTCCAGGAGCTGGATGCGATGGGCGTGGACGGCTGGGTGCATCCGGAGGACCTGCCGGCTGTGAACGACGCGATCTCCCGCCTGGCGCGGGGGCTGGCGAGCCAAAACCTGCCGCAGCGGCTGCGGCGCAAGGGCGGGGGCTGGGTGTGGACCGAGGTGACCGCGTCGCCCGACCGCGACCGGGGCCTGGTCTACGTCAGCGTCCACGAC